>JAZQMK010000041.1:0-8566 GCA_045543455.1 Lachnospiraceae bacterium | reverse complement strand
ATACCTTTTACTTTTACAAATTTACCTTCTTGAATCTCCTCTTGTAGCTCAGGAAGCTGTTCATTTCTTACAAACATTTTTACAGTTATTGTATCTGTAAAATCTGTAATTGAAAATATAAGTATATGCTTCTCATCTTTTATGCTTCTCTTATCGGTTTTTAATATCTGTCCTGATATTATAACCTCGCCCATTTCTGTATATAACTGGTCTATTGAGATTGTATCCCCTTCTATTTTTCTACCATAAATACAGTCAGGATCTGTAATAGTTTTCTTACTCTTAAATAGTTCTTTTTTAGCTGGCTTAGATGTCTTTTCTGTTGTTTCTGCCTTTTCTTCAACTGCAGTAACTACATTATTACGGTCTGTAATGGCTTCTACTTCGCGGGCAATTGCATATTCTGCCTTTTCACGTATTTTTGCTTTAACATTATTACCTACGAGTAATTCAACACCTACATTAAAAGCTCCTCTTTGATAGAATACTTTTTCGATTATGTCAGCTATTTCTTCACTTTTTTGAATAGCAATCAGATTATCTGCAACTGTCATATTCAACTGTGTTTCGTTTACAAATTCAAATTTGGAAGTTGACATAATACCATATAGAACCTTATTGTAGTTTTCCATTTCAAGTAAAAGACTTCCATAGTACAATTCCCAGAATTTTTTAGGTGTGTATTGTTCGGAAAGCTCAAATTTTTCAATGATTTTTACCTTTTGAAATTTGTTAAAATATTTTTCTTTCAACTCATTTTCTATTTTGTATATATCTTTTTTATGTATTAATCTTGGACTTCTAATATATACCCTAAGTAAATTTTGAGCTGAGGTCTGTGCTATTTTTTCCACTACTACCTCAGCTAACAAATCATTTAAGTCTTTAGGGACATTTAGAGTCTTGAATATTTCTAAAAATTTATCATTCATAAACTCATTCCTTACTTAATTTATCAAGTTCGTTTTTTAGCTCCTCTAAAAGTTTATCTTCCGGAACTTTTTTTACTATCTGTCCATATCTGAATATAAGTCCTTCACCTATACCGCCTGCTACTCCTAAATCAGCTTCTTTTGCTTCTCCCGGGCCATTAACTACACAGCCCATTACTGCAACCTTTATGTCTAAATCATAATTTTCTACCAGTTTTTCAACATCATTAGCCAGTTTTATCAGGTTGATTTGAGTTCTGCCACAGGTTGGGCAGGAAACTACCTCTATTCCACCCTGTCTTAAACCTAAAGTTTTCAATATAAGCTTTGCTGTTCTTATTTCTTCTACCGGATTAGTTGTTAATGATACTCTTATTGTATCTCCAATACCTTGATTTAAGATAATACCAAGTCCAACAGAGGACTTTATATTACCTGAAAATACTGTTCCTGACTCTGTTATTCCTACATGAAGAGGATAATTAGTCTCTTTTGCAATAAGCTCATGTGTCTTAATACACATTAGAACATCTGACGATTTTATGCTGATTACAATATTATCGTAATCACATTCTTCTATCATTCGTACCTTATCTAAGGCACTTTCTACTATACCCTCTGCAGTAACGCCATTGTATTTTTGTATTATTTCTTTTTCTAAAGAACCGGAATTAACGCCTACGCGAATAGGTATATTTTTTGCTTTAGCTGCTTCTACCACTGCCATAATTTTTTCTTTTCCGCCTATATTACCAGGGTTAATTCTTATCTTATCAGCGCCATTTTCAATAGCAGCTATTGCTAATTTATAATCAAAATGTATATCTGCCACTAAAGGAATTGAAATCTTTTTTTTAATCTCTTTTAATGCTTTAGCTGCTTCCATAGTAGGAACTGCACATCTTATAATCTGACATCCGGCCTTAGTAAGCTCTTCTATCTGAGCCACTGTTGCAGCTACATCTTCTGTTTTTGTATTTGTCATTGACTGTATGGCAATTGGATTGCCACCGCCTATACATACATCACCGATTTTTATAACCTTTGTATTATCTCTATACATTTGTATCACCTCTTATGAGAAAATATTTATTATGTCATTAAATAGTATAACTACCATTAACACCATAAGAACCATTAAACCTACAAAATGAATCATACCTTCTTTTTCGCGATTAATAGGCTTTCTTCGTATAGCTTCAATTATTAAAAATACTAATCTTCCGCCATCTAATGCAGGTATTGGTAAAAGATTCATTACACCTAAGTTGGCACTAAGAAGTGTTGCTAAGCTTAAAAGTGTAAGCACTACTGTGGAAGCACCATATTCTTTAGTCTGTTCTACAGTATCTCCTATAAGATTAACTATACCTACAGGACCTGCTACATCTTTTGTTGTAACCTTGCCTTTAAATATTAATAAAAAGCTGTCAAATACAGTTGAAATACTGTATTCTACTTCCTTAAAAGCATATTTTATAGTCTCTAATGCTGAGGTCTTAACTCCATAGCCATATGAAGTTATACCATCTTCATAATAATCGAGCATAACTGCCTTTGGTGTAACCTTCAAGGTCATCTGATTGCCATCACGGCTAATTAGCATTTCCATCTCTTTACCGGCATTTTCAGTTACCGCAGGTGAAATCTCATCTGCTTTTTTAATATCCTTGCCATTAATCTTTAATATCTTATCATTAGCTTTTAAACCAGCTTTCTGTGCTGCTGAATCTTCATTTACTGTATTTATGGTAACATCCGTAGAATTAATTAGTATACCTAATTGATATACTTCCTTTTTAACATGTTCAGGTGTTATTGTAGTCTTATATTCCTTGCCGTCTCTGATATATGTTATATTCATAGTTTCTGTCGGATAAACCATTTCATATATTGCATATTCTCTTGACAAATCTATTTTTCTTTTATTGATTTTAACTATCTTATCACCAACCTGCAAGCCCGCTTCAACTGCAGGTCCTTCTACCTTATCAATAACGCATGGGTCATATCCTGACTGAGCAATAATCACTATTGCAAATATAAATGCTAATATAAAATTAAAAATAGGTCCTGCCGCAATTATTGATATTCTTGCCCAAACTGATTTGTTATTAAATGCATTTTCGCTTGTTGATTCCTCATCCTCGCCCATCATCATGCATGAACCGCCAAAAGGAAATAGTTTTAAGCAGTATTCAGTTTCACCCTTTTTAAATTTTAAAAGTTTAGGTCCCATTCCTAAAGCAAACTCTGTTACACATACGCCATTTAGTTTTGCTAATAAAAAGTGACCAAATTCATGAATTACTATAATTACACTTAAAATGATTATAGCTAATAATATATTCACACTAATCCTCCATTCCTAAATAACCTGCCTTGGCAAGCCATATGATTTATTTCTCACCCTAACATCTGCTTTTCAAATATTCATATACTGCATTTTCCATATTAATAATCTCTTCAATTGAAGGATTCTCAACATATGTAAAATGATTTAATGCAGACTCAATATATTCAGGTATATCTAAAAATTTTATTTTCTCTTTTAAAAATTCTGCCACTAAATATTCGTTGGCAGCATTGTATATTACAGGCATATTTCCGCCCTTCTTACCTACTTCAAATGCAAGCCTTAAGCCTTTAAAATTATCTAAATCAGGTGCTTCAAAGGTAAGCTTTGAAATCTGCGCAAAATTAAGTCTCTTAGAATCTAAAAATCTTCTTTCAGGATAATAAAGAGCATATTGGATTGGAAGTCTCATATCTGGCGAACCTAATTGCGCCATAATGCCACCATCCTCAAACTCTACCATTGAATGTATTATACTCTGTGGATGTACTACTACTTCAATCCGGTCTATATCTACCCCGAAAAGCCATTTTGCTTCCATTACTTCAAGACCTTTATTTACCATTGTAGCTGAATCTATGGTTATTTTCTTGCCCATTGCCCAATTAGGATGCTTTAGTGCATCTGCTACTGTTATATTTTTCATTTCTTCTATAGTTCTTCCTCTAAATGGGCCACCTGAAGCTGTGAGTAAAAGCTTAGAAATATGATTATTATTTTCTCCATTTAAACACTGAAATATAGCACTATGTTCGCTATCTACAGGAAGTATGGACACATTATGAGCCTTTGCCAATGGCATTATTATATGACCTGCTGTTACAAGTGTTTCTTTGTTGGCAAGAGCTATATTTTTACCACATTTAATAGCTTCAATAGTTGGTATTATGCCTATCATACCTACTATTGCAGTAACAACCATATCAGCATCCTGTATTGTAGCTGTTTCTATAAGACCTTCCATACCTGCGACTATCTTAACATCTATATCTGAAACTAAAAGTCTTAATTCTTTAGCCAGTTCTTCGTTGGAAATACAGGCTAATTGTGGTCTAAATTCTCTTATCTGTTCTGCTAGCATCTTTACATTTGAGCCTGCTGCTAAGGCTTTTACTGTTATATCTTTATTATTTCTTACAACATCAAGTGTCTGTGTTCCTATAGAACCTGTAGAGCCTAAAATTGATATATTTCTCATCATAATTCCAACCTATCCTAAAAGTATAAGTAAAAAGTATACCGCAGGTGCTGTAAATACTACACTGTCATATCGGTCTAATATTCCGCCATGTCCCGGTATTAATTTGCCATAATCTTTAACATTGTGACTTCTTTTTATTGCAGAAGCCGCCAAATCACCAACTATAGATAATGCTGCGCCCCCTGCTGAGGCTACACAAATTGCTAATATAGCATTATCTACTGTTAAATTATTTTTAATACACATTGCATAAATAAAGCCTAAAAGCACACTTCCCAGTATACCTCCAATTGCACCTTCTACAGTCTTTTTAGGACTTAGCTTTGGTGACATTTTATGTTTACCAAATGCTCTTCCTGCTAAATATGCACATGTGTCATTGCCCCAAGAGCACACATATACTAACCATACATATAACACACCATCATTCATAACTCGAATTCTATATATAAAGGACAGCATAACTGCTACATATACTATGGCAAAAAATCCCATAGTAACCTGCTCCACTTTATATTTTGGATAGGTAAATACATATATAGTCATTAATATTATTAGCGATATAACCAATATAGTATAAGAGTATTCGCCAAAATCAAAATAAATACTCAAATAATATATTATTGCTGAAAAATATCCGCCAAAACCTAATATACTTTTTTCAATACCATATATCTTATACAACTCTGTCATACCGATTATTGATATCAAAAGCATAAGTAAAAAAAGATAAGTACCACCAAATACCAATGATGTAGCTGTTAATATTACAAGTACTATTCCACTTAAAAGACGTGTCAAAAACATCAGTCTTCCTCCTTAACTTTTCCGTATCTTCTGTCTCTTCTATTATATTCTTCAACCGCTTCTATTAGGTCCTTTTTTGAAAAATCAGGCCATAATACTTTTGGGAAATAAAATTCTGCATATGCTAACTGCCAAGGCAGGAAATTAGACAAACGATTCTCTCCACTAGTTCTTATTAATAAGTCCGGATCCGGCAAGCCTTTTGTATCCAAAAATTGTTCAAACATATCTGGTGTAATATCTGTAGCTTCAATATTATTAGCCTTACAATGTTCAAATAATTTTCTTGTAGCTCTTACGATTTCATCTCTTCCACCGTAATTAATAGCTATAGTAAATACGAATTCGTTTATATGTCCCGTCTTTTTTTCAACATCATCAATAAGTGTGTTTATCCTATCACTTAATCGACTTCTGTCTCCTATAACCTGCATTCTTCCACCAAGTCTGTTATTATTCTTGATAGCCTTTTCAAGGTAATTTTCCAACTGTTCCATAAGACCATCAACTTCTTCTTTAGGTCTGCTCCAGTTTTCTGTTGAAAATGCATATACGGTAACATACTGTATTCCCATAGCTTTTGCATTTTCAAGTACTTCCTCTATAGCTCTTGCACCTTGTTTATGTCCTGCCAGACGTGGTAAATTTCTTTTTTTAGCCCAGCGTCCGTTACCATCTAATATAATTGCCACATGGCGTGGAATCCTCATATTTTCCATAAAATACCATCCATCTACATCTATTTAGTCTATAAAAGGATGTCTCACCAGAGACATCCTTGGGATAACTTTGTTAAGTTACCCTAAAATAGTTGCTTATACTGTAAGAATTTCTTTTGATTTTTCTTCTACAATCTTATCAATTTCTGCAACAAATTTATCTGTAAGCTTTTGTACCTTATCTTCCATATCCTTAATCATATCTTCTGATACATCTGAGTTCTTACTTTCTTTTTTAAGTGCATCATTAGCATCTCTTCTGATATTTCTTACAGCTACCTTTGCATTTTCGCCTTTTTTCTTAATATCTTTTACTAATTCTTTTCTTCTGTCTTCTGTTAATTCAGGGAATACTAATCTAATAATCTTACCATCGTTACTTGGTGTTATACCAATATCTGAAACCATAATTGCCTTTTCAATTTCTTTAATAAGACTTGATTCCCATGGCTGAATCTGAATCATTCTAGCTTCAGGAACTGAAATGTTTGCAACCTGTTGAAGAGGTGTTGGTGTTCCCCAATATTCTACTTTTAATTTATCTAAAATATGTGGATTAGCACGACCTGCTCTGATTGTCGAAAAATCCTCTCTTAATGCGTCACATGTTTTTTCCATTTTGTCTTCATAAACTTTAATATTTTCCATAATTTCCTCCTTTATACTGTAACCTTTGTACCTGAAAAGTTACCACTCATTGCATTAATAATGCTATTTTCTTCATTTAAGCCAAATACTAATAATGGCATCTTATTTTCCATACACATAACTGATGCTGTCATATCAATAACTGCTAACTTCTTTGCAATAATCTCTTCAATTGAAAGAACATCATATTTCTTAGCATCTGGGTTAGACTTTGGATCGCTGTCATATACACCATCAATATTTTTTGCTAAAAGTATGGCATCTGCATCCATCTCAATTGCTCTAAGCACAATACCTGTATCAGTTGAGAAATAAGGATGTCCTGTACCACCTGCAAAAAATACAACCATACCTTTTTTGAAGTATTTGTTAGCTCTATCTTTTGAAAATAATTTTGTCATTGTGCCACACTCAAATGGTGTAAGTATCTGTGTATTCATACCTACTGATCTAAATATTTCAGAAACGTAAATACAATTCATAATTGTAGCAAGCATACCAATCTGATCTGCCTTTGTTCTATCAATATTCTCGCTTGTACGTCCTCTCCAGTAGTTACCACCACCTATAACTATACCAACTTCTTTACCTGAATCAACAAGTGTCTTTACCTGTTTAGCAATGTTTATAACTACTTCTTCGTCATATCCTTTTTGCTTTGCTGCTAAAGCTTCTCCACTAAGCTTTAACATAACTCGTTTAATCTCTGACATATTAATCCTCCATCTACGCTCCAAATATTTTATCAGGACTTACATCCGCATAACACTGCGAACATCTTCCTTCTATAACAGCACCTACATTAATCTGTACTGTTTTTGACTTTATATCACCTACAATAATTGCTGATGAATCAATTACCACATGTCCATTTACATCAATATCACCTTTTATGGCACCAGCCATAAGAACTGTATTAGCCATTACATTACCTTGGATTATTGACTTATCTGCTATATCTACTGAACCATCACAAATAATATCTCCATTCACTCTTGCTCCGCAAATTGCAACCTTTAAACCTTCTATATTGCCATTAACTTCACCATAAATGAAAACTTTTCCTCTACATGTGATATTACCATTAACCTTGCCATACACTTCAATATCATCATCACTACTCATATCACCTGTAAGCAATACGCCTTTTGTAATGATTGCCACATTATCACTTTTTTTGTTTGATGTAAGTTCAAACATAGGAACTTCATTTTTCACTGTCTCAGTTATAGTTTCAACAGTTTCTTCAACTTCATCCTTAGTTTCTTCAATATCTTCATCAAGAGTATTAACCATTACATCTTCGCTATCTTCAATATCAGTAATATCTGAACCATCAGTAACTGCTGTTGCCACTAACTCATCAACTGCCTGAGAAAAATCTCCTTTTAAATCTTTGAAAAATCCCACTTTAAACCTCCTGTTTATTAATAACTATATGTTGCACAGGTACCGTATCTTGTGTAATCGGTAATATCTGTGAATTAGCTTCAATCAACTTCTCTAATATCTGTGGCAGTGCTTCTACTGTAGATGTCTTACTTTGTGAATCATGCATAAGAACTACTGCCTGCTCTTTACTTAAACTATTATTGACTACATTATTAACAATCTTCTCTGCAGGTATGGCATCAGCACTGGCATCCTGCGATGTAACATTCCAATCATAATATACTATATTGTTTGAATTAAGATATGCTGCTATATCATACTTTGAAATCTTGCCATATTTTGAGCTTGAACCACCCGGAAACCTAAATAAGTTCGTTCCCTGTCCCGTTGCTGCATATATCCTTGCATATATCTTTTCATAATCTTCAATAAAGCTTTCCATATCTTTATAAATAATATTATAATCGTGTGTATATGAATGAACGCCTATACTATGACCTTCATCAACAAT
>JAZQMK010000040.1:0-7402 GCA_045543455.1 Lachnospiraceae bacterium | reverse complement strand
AATCTATCAGCTATTGAGAATTAAATCTTAGGAGGTGTTTTGCCTATGGCAAACGAAGTGAATCGAGAGTATAAAAGCTCGCTATTTAGCTATATGCTCTCGCAAAAAGAATATGCATTACAGGTATATAATGCATTAAATGATTCAAACTATGATAATCCAGAGGAGGTGAAAATAACTACATTGGAAAATGTCGTTTTTATTAATATTAAAAATGATGTATCTCTTATGTTGAATAATACATTTAATTTATATGAACATCAGTCTACATATAATCCTAACATGCCGTTAAGAAGTTTATTTTATATATCTAATTCTTTTGAAAAAATAATAAAAATAGCAGAAGCAAACTTATATGGAACAAAACTTGTAAAATTACCTACTCCAAAATGTGTTGTTTTTTATAATGGAAATGAAGAATATCCTGATAAACAAATATTAAAATTATCAGACGCATTCGAGAATAAGAAGATACCAGGAGATTTGGAATTAACAGTTACAATGTTAAATATTAATTGTTCTCACAATAGAGAATTACTTGAAAAATGTGAAGTTTTACGTGGTTATAGTCTTTACAATGAAAAGTTTCGAGAATATAATAAGAAAGAAGGCATAACAAAAACTGAAGCGGCTAACATGGCCATTGATTACTGTATTTCGAACAAAGTTATGACTGAATTTTTTATAGAAAGAAGAAACGAGGTTGTAGGTATGATTTTGGAATATACGGCGGAACAGGCAGAAAAAGATATAGCGAATTTAGAAAGAAAAATTCTAGAAAGCGAACAGAAGCTTGCAGAAAGTGAACAAATGCTCGCAACAAAAGAACAGAAGCTTGCAGAAAATGAACATACAATTGCAGAGCTGCGAGAAGAAATTGAAAAACTCAAACAATTAATATCATAATAATTAAACATAATTCCCGGAGTTGTGCATATATTTTATATGACTTTATAATCCGGGGATTTTTATGTTATCCAGACTTAAAAAATATATCATTTTATCTATTACTATTTTTTCTGTAGTTGTTTCAGATGTTACAATTTATGCAGAAGAGGCAATTTCTCTTAATGCTTTAAGTGCTGTTTTATATGATGGAGCTGTTGGGAGAGTTCTCTATGGTAAAAATGAAAATCAAATCATGCCCATGGCTAGTACTACTAAAATTATGACATTAATAGTTGCTTTAAAATATGGCAATATGGAGGATGTTGTTACATTTTCAAAATATGCATCAATACAGCCCGATGTTCAGATGGACGCTACTTGTGGAGAACAATATTATCTTAAGGATTTATTATATGTAATGATGATGCAGTCTTATAATGATGTGGCGGTGGCAATAGCAGAATATGTAGCAGATGTCCATATCAGTAAAAAACAAGATGCAGATACTGTGGCAAATAGAGAGACAGGGGAAAGTAAGGAATTAGTTAAAATCTTTGCAAATTTAATGAATGAGAAGGCGAAAGAGCTTGGATGTGTAGATACATATTTTATAACTCCAAACGGACTTGATGCTGAGGATGAAAAGGGAATTCATAGCACTACCGCCACAGAAATGGCAAAAATTGCGGCTTATGCTATTAAAAATCCAAAAGTAGAAGAAATATGTACAACCAGAAATTATTTTTTTTCTGAAATAAATGGAAAAAGAACGGTTAATGTAGGAACAACAAATAGATTTCTTGATATGATGGATGGCGCAGTGGGAATGAAAACCGGATTTACCAATGCCGCTGGTTATTGCTATGTGGGGGCAGTAAAAAGAGACGGCAAAATTTTAATTAGTGTTGTTTTGGGATGCGGATGGCCACCTAATAAGAATTATAAGTGGATTGACACAAAAGCACTGATGAATTATGGAATTAACAACTTTTTTTATCAAAAGATATTTGTAGCAACGGACTCCTATAAAAAAGTATTAATAAATGATGGTATATATGATTATGTAGATACTTATATTCCTTTTTCTTTGGATATGATTTTGTCAGAAGAAGAGCAGATTAAGGTCATATATAATATTCGAGAAGAGTTAACTGCTCCTATAAAAGAAAATGAAGAGGTAGGGATGGTATACATATATATTGATAATGTTTTATTTAGAGCATTTTCAATACTTGCAAAAAGTGAAGTCCCTAAAAAGGACTTTGAATGGTATTTTGGTACATTATTTAAAGAGCTCTTGTTTTAATTGTAAAGAGTGTGTGGGTGTGGTAAAATTACTATTATTGTTGGATACGAAGAAAGGTGAAACTAATGAAAAATTTTATAAATAAGCTCACACCTACATGTATTTCCATTGTTCTATGTGTAACTACAATGTTAATATATTTTTTGTCATATATGGATATTGAAAATGTTAAATATCCCTTGTTAAATGATATGTCAAGCTATGACCCATATGTGCAGCAGTTTGACGCTTTCATGAAGGGACAATTACATATTGATTTGGAGCCGGAAGAAGAATTAATTGCTCTGGAAAATCCGTATAATCCTGAGGAAAGAGGCGAGGTTGAATTTCTATGGGACAGGGCACTCTATAATGGGAAATATTATTCATATTTTGGAGTGACTCCAATAATAACAGTAATGTTTCCTTTTTATTTTATTAGTGGCATGTTGCCATCTGCTTTATTCATTCAGTTTGTATATATCGGAATATTTTCAGTGGTATTTCCTAAATTATTAATGCTGTTACTGGATAGATACGGACAAAAAGTGCAGTGGGGGTATAAGGTTTTTATTACGTATGTGACCTATTTAGCTAGCTTTAACTTGTTGTATGGTAGAGGAAATAATCCTTTTTATTATATTGCATGCACGTCCGCGATTGCGTTTTTGACATTATTTACATATTTGTTTTTAAAAGGAGTATTTATTAAAGAACATAAAAAAAGATGTATTTATTTTCTGTTTGCAGGTCTAATGTTTGCTTTTTGTTTTCATTCCAGAATAAATACAGCTTTTATGGCGGTGTTTTTTATTGTACCAATTTTGATTTTTAAGATTATTCTTGAAAAACAGCAATGGAAAAACAAGTTGTTGGAATTAGGAAGTCTGGGATGCTTTGTAATTATAGGTATTGTTTTAGCTTTTATCTATAATTATGCGAGATTTGACAATGTATTAGAATTTGGTACTACATACCAGCTTACTGTTGCGGATGTATCAGAGTATCAATTGGATATAACAGAATTTGATGATGCATTAAGTTATTATTATAAATCCACTTTTATTAGTAGTGATGAAGAAGGTCGCAACGTACTAAGCACATTTGATAAAGAGAGTGTTGATAGATACTTGTATGTAGAAGAATATTATGGATTGTACACAATTCCTTTTCTAATGTTTAGTTTGATAACGGTTATTATGATTTTTAATAAAAAAATTAGTATAGGATATAAGGTTGTATTGATATCGACGCTTTTTGGGGGATATGTAATGGCGTGGATTAATTTTTGCCTGGGAGGGGTCGTTTTCAGATATCTTGCGGATTTTTCAACGGAGGTAGCGGTTTGCGCAGCATTAGGAGTACTATTTGTATTCGACCTAAGCTACAGCTTGAAAAACAAGAATATTGCAAAAATATTAAGATTAACTTTGGTAATAATATTGTTAATATCTCTTTATGATATTTTTATGATAATGGTTGTTGATAGCTATAATATGTTTAAGTTCAGGGAGAATTCAATTATTGGCAGAATAATTGGAAATAACTCTTGATTATTTACGAATATACAGTTAAAATATTATTTGGTAGAAATTGCGTTTATATCTATAATAACCCATTTTTCTATACAACTTTGGTTAAATAATACGGAGGTCTGAAAAATGAGCAATACGACACAGACGTCAGCAAGAAAGAGAATAGAAGCTCTTCTTGATGATAAGAGTTTTGTTGAAATCGGTGGACTTATTAAGGCTAGAAGCACTGATTTTAACATGACAACAGTAGACACTCCAGCAGATGGTGTTATCACAGGATATGGTACCATCGATGGAAGTCTTGTGTATGTATATAGCCAGGATGTAACTGTATTAAGCGGTTCAATTGGTGAGATGCATGCTAAGAAAATAGTTAATATTTATGACATGGCAATTAAGATGGGAGCACCTGTAGTTGGTCTTCTTGATTGTGCAGGTCTTAGACTTCAGGAGGCAACTGATGCACTTAATGCAGTTGGTGAGATTTACCAGAAACAGGTAATGGCTTCAGGAGTTATTCCACAGGTTACAGCAGTTTTTGGTGCATGTGGTGGTGGACTTGCATTAATGCCGGGTTTGACAGATTTTACTTTTATGGAAGAGAAGAACGGTAAGCTTTTTGTTAACAGCCCTAATGCACTTGACGGTAATTATGAGGCTAAGAACGATACAGCAAGTGCAGCTTTCCAGTCTGCTGAGGCAGGGCTTGTTGATTTTGTAGGAGATGAAGCTACTATTCTTACAGAGATTCGTAATCTTATTGCAGTACTTCCTGCTAATAATGGAGACGAAGCTATTGATGAATGTCAGGATGATTTAAACAGAGGTTGTGACGGACTTGTAGCAACTGACCCTGATTATATTATTTCAAGCATTTCTGATATGAATCTTTTTGTTGAAGTTAAGAAAAACTTCGCACCATCAATGGTAACCGGATTTATTAAGCTTAACGGTGCTACAGTTGGTGTTGTTGCCAATAAATCAATTGATGCTGGTAATGTTCTTACAGCAGATGGTTGTGATAAGGCGGCAGAATTTGTTAAGTTATGTGATGCTTTTTCAATTCCTGTACTTTCACTCACTAATGTAAAGGGATATCTTGCAACAGTTGAGAATGAGAAGAGAATTGCCAAAGCAGCAGCTCGTCTTACCTATGCGTTTGCTGATGCAACAGTTCCTAAGGTTAACCTTATTACAGGTACAGCTTTCGGAAGTGCATATGTTACTATGAATTCTAAGGCAATTGGAGCTGATGTAACTTATGCTTGGCCGGATGCATGCATCGGAACTATGGATGCGGATATGGCAGCTAAGATTATCTATTCTGACCAGCCAGAGATGGTTGGAGAGAAGACAGCAGAATATGCTGCACTTCAGAATAATGTTGTATCTGCTGCGCAGAGAGGTTATGTTGACAGCATTGTTGAGCCTGTTGATACAAGAAAGTACATCATTGGCGCATTTGAGATGTTATATTCTAAGAGTGTAGATACTGTTGCTAAGAAGCATGGCACAGTGTAGTGAGGTGAGCCTATGATTTTATTAGCAAGCTTAGCGGATAAATTAAAAGAAGCCGGAACTAACACAATTATTTGTATCGTTGTTGTATTTACTGTTTTGATTTTTATTTCGCTTATTATCAGCTTATTTAAGTTTATTAATAAGGCAGAGACTGCTATTGCAGCTCGCAAGGCTAGAAAAGCAGAGGATAAGAATATTTCAGAGACAGCTATAGATAATACTATTTCACAAATTACCGCAAAGGAAGAAGAGGAGCTTAATGATATGGAATTAGTTGCTGTAATTGCAGCGGCTATCGCAGCAGCAACAGGAAGCTCAACAGATGATTTTGTGGTAAGATCAATCAGAAAAGTTAGGAGATAATTAATATGAAGACTTATACAATTACAGTTAATGGAAATGTATATAATGTAACAGTTGAAGAGGGCGTTACAGCAGGAGCACCTGCAATGAGCGCACCTGTAGCTGCACCTAAGGCAGCACCAGCACCTGCAGCAGTAGCTGCACCTAAGAGTACAGGAAGTGGCGCAGTTAAGGTTAATGCACCAATGCCTGGTAAGGTTGTAGCTGTTAAGGCTAATGCAGGCGATGCGGTTAAGAAGGGACAGGTTATTCTTGTTCTTGAAGCTATGAAGATGGAGAACGATATTGTTGCTCCGGCAGATGGTACAGTTGCTAGTATTGATACAGCAGTAGGTAATGCGGTAGAAGCAGGCGAGACCTTAGCAACATTAAACTAATTTTGGAGGTATCACAATGGAAATGGTACTTGAAACATTAGAGAACCTGCTGAATCAAACTGGTTTTATGAATCTTACATGGGGGAACTATGTAATGATTTTAGTTGCTTTTGTTTTCCTGTATCTTGCGATTGGTAAAGGATTTGAACCACTTTTACTTGTTCCGATTTCATTCGGTATGTTATTGGTTAATCTTTTTCCGGATATAATGCAGACAGTTGAAGAAGCAAAAGAAGCCGGGAATACAGCAGCAGGATTATTACATTACTTCTACCTGTTGGATGAATGGAGTATTTTACCTTCACTTATTTTCCTTGGGGTAGGAGCTATGACGGATTTTGGCCCGCTTATTGCTAATCCTAAGAGCTTTTTACTTGGTGCAGCAGCACAGATTGGTATTTTTTCAGCATATTTCTTAGCAATCCTTCTTGGATTCAATGGAGAAGCTGCTGCGGCTATTTCAATTATTGGTGGTGCGGACGGACCTACATCAATTTTCCTTGCTGGTAAGCTGGGACAGACTGATTTGATGGGACCGATTGCGGTTGCGGCATATTCATATATGTCACTTGTACCAATTATTCAGCCACCTATTATGAAGTTATTAACAACTAAGAAGGAGAGAGAAATCAAGATGGAACAGCTTCGTCCTGTATCTAAGCTTGAGAAGATTCTTTTCCCAATCGTTGTTACAGTAGTTGTAGTTTTAATTCTTCCTACAACAGCACCACTTGTTGGTATGCTTATGTTAGGAAATCTTTTCAGAGAGTGTGGAGTTGTTAAACAGCTTACAGAAACAGCATCCAATGCTCTTATGTACATTGTAGTTATTCTCCTTGGTACATCCGTAGGAGCAACCACAAGTGCAGAGGCATTCTTAAATGCCAGCACACTTAAAATCGTTGTATTAGGCCTTGTGGCATTTGCAGTTGGTACAGCAGCTGGAGTATTATTTGGTAAGCTTATGTGCTTCTTTACCAAGGGCAAGGTTAATCCGTTAATTGGTTCAGCCGGTGTTTCCGCAGTTCCTATGGCGGCCAGAGTTTCACAGAAGGTTGGTGCAGAAGCAGACCCTACTAACTTCCTTTTGATGCATGCAATGGGACCTAACGTAGCCGGTGTTATCGGAACAGCAGTTGTTGCCGGTACATTTATGGCAATATTCGGAGTATAAGGAGGAAATAATAATGGCAGATAAAATCGAAGCTAGACCGGTTAAAATTACCGAGACCATATTGCGTGATGCACATCAGTCTTTGATTGCTACCAGAATGACCACCGAGCAGATGCTTCCTATCATCGAGAAGATGGATAAGGTTGGATATCATGCGGTTGAGTGCTGGGGTGGAGCAACATTTGATGCTTGCTTACGTTTCTTAAAAGAAGATCCATGGGATAGACTTAGACAGTTAAAGGATGGATTTAAAAACACT
>JAZQMK010000039.1:0-3245 GCA_045543455.1 Lachnospiraceae bacterium | reverse complement strand
TGTGAAGTTATGGATCACATCGACCTATCAGGATATTTTGTAGAAGAGAAAGGCTACAAAACAGGTCGTCCAAGATGTGATGCAGAAAAGTTACTTAAAGTTATACTCTTCGCTTTTATGGAGCATGGATGCTGTTCTCTTAGGGAGATTGAAAAACTCTGCAGGACAGACATCCGATATATGTATCTCCTTGATGATATGAAGGCTCCTTCTTTTGCTACTTTCGGCAACTTTATTCGTAATGAATTAACAGATACAATTGAACAAATATTTATTGATGTGAATACTTATATTTTTGAACAAGATCATGTAGATTTAGAACATACATACATTGATGGAACCAAGATAGAGGCTAATGCTAATAAATACACTTGGGTCTGGAAAAAATCATGTATTACAAACAGAGACAGAATGTTTGTTAAAATCACGGAGCTTATTAAAGATATGAATACTGAGGTTTTGTACCTGTTAGGTATAAAATTTGAAACTCGTGAAGAGTATGCCATTGAATATTTGGAGAATCTTATAAAAAAATATGCCGATATCGTTTGTCTTGACGAATCAACATTTGTTAATGGTAAGGGGCATCGTAAGAGTACTCACCAGAAACAGTATGAAGAAATGTTTGGTTACATACGCCGGTTGAAGAATTATGCTAAACACATAGAGATTTGTGGAGAAACAAGAAATAGTTATTCTAAGACAGACCATGATGCAACATTTATGCGAATCAAAACAGACTATATGGGAAATGATCAGCTTCTTCCGGCTTACAACATGCAGACCGCTATCTGTGACGAATATATCGCAGTGATTGATGCTAAACCATATGCTTCAGATATGGAATGTTTTGTTCCATTAATGGAAAAGTTTAATGCACTCTATGGTCATTATCCTAAGTATCCGGTAGCCGATGCAGGTTATGGTTCTTATAACAACTACCTTTATTGTGAAGAACATGACATGGAAAAATTCATGAAATTCACCATGTTTGAGAAGGAAACGAAAGATAAAAAGTATCACAATAATCCTTATCGTATTAATAACTTCAAACAGGATGAAGAAGGTTACTTAATCTGCCCAAACGGACAACGATTTATCCATAAATACGATAAGCATGTAAGAGGAAACAAGTATGGAAGAACAGAAGAAATATACGAATGTGAAGACTGTACTGGCTGTCCATACAAAAAAGACTGCTGTAAGAGAACTAATGGAAATAGGACAGCTCGATTAAACAGGGAATTAACAGCAATACACCACGAAGTGATAGATAATCTTGAGTCAATACACGGAGCTCTGCTAAAAATGAATCGAAGCATTCAGGCAGAAGGAACATTTGGAACAATCAAATGGAACAGAACATACAAAAGACTGTTCAGACGAGGCGAGAAAGCAGTACTTTTAGAATTTACATTAATTTCCTGTGGTTTTAACATATACAAGTATCATAACAAGAAGTCACGACAGATAAGAGCTGCTTGATAAATGTGAATTGAATATGTTAAATCGGCTCGTTTAGTAATGGGCTTATTAGGGTACGCTAGAAAACGGCATATAATAACAAAATAAGGCATCTGCCCACAAATGTGGGCAAGTGCCTTATTTCAAAGCTGTTTTTTTACAGCCCCTTTTTTGGTTATGCTTTATTTTTTTCGTAAAGATATGTTGCTTCCTGGGGGCCTATATGAAATTTTGTTTTATAGAAATCCCATGAGTAATTGTGTTAGACCAGGGGAGAATAATTTGATATAGACCCTCAATGTACTGAATTTTCTTGAAAATTGGTTGTTCTTAGAGGAAAATAGGAACTGATGATTTACTTTTTTTCTATAGACCCCCGGGGATGTGTAATTGGAAAAAATATCGGAAATTTGTATAATTTAGTGTAATTCAGGATTATAAATCAAGACTATAATTAGAATATATTCAAGCGGAGACGGCGGGATTCGAACCCGCGTGCCGGTTGCCCGGCTAACTGATTTCGAGTCAGCCCCGTTATGACCACTTCGATACGTCTCCGAATACTACATAATAATAACATATATAGATAAAAATTCAAGTGTAATAATGTATTGATTCAAGTGAAATAGTATTCTGATTAAAGAAAAGTCCTGCTCTGACAGGTCTAAATATAACAAGTTTTCGTTATATTACCTTATTTTGCTAAATTATTTGTGAAAATAAGATGAAAATATATAACGTCGCTTTACATATACTAATATGTGTGTTAATATTTTTCGGTAAAATTATGGAATTAATATTTTATGATTTACCGTGAAAATAGTAACACGAGTGAATCAGTGTAAAAGCTAGGAGGAACGTATGTTACAGCTTAAGAATATAGTCAAGAACTATGTCACCGGTGATACTACGGTTGCAGCACTTAAAGGTGTTAGTATCAACTTCAGACCAAATGAATTTGTATCAATACTTGGTCAGTCCGGTTGTGGTAAGACTACGATGCTTAATATTATCGGCGGTCTTGATAAGTACACAAGTGGAGATCTTATTATAAAGGGAACTTCAACAAAGAAATATAAAGATAAGGATTGGGATACGTATAGAAACCATTCTATAGGATTTGTATTTCAGAGTTATAATTTAATTACACATCAGACAGTGCTTCAGAATGTTGAGTTGGCTCTTACTCTTTCGGGTGTATCTAAGTCTGAAAGAAGAAAGCGTGCAAAGGAAGTATTAGAGAAGGTTGGTCTTGGTAATCAGTTAAACAAAAAACCTAATCAGATGTCAGGTGGACAGATGCAGAGAGTTGCTATAGCGAGAGCTCTTATTAATGACCCTGAGATTCTTCTTGCTGATGAACCAACAGGTGCGCTTGATACAGAAACAAGTGTACAAATCATGGATTTGCTTAAGGAAATTGCAAAAGACAGATTGGTAATCATGGTAACTCACAATCCTGAGCTTGCTGAAAAATACTCAACAAGAATAATTAAGCTTCTTGATGGTGAGGTAAAAGATGACTCTATGCCATATACAGATGAAGAGGCAGAGAAGGAACAGTATGAAAAACTTGATCCAAAGAGCCTAAAGCATAGAAAGATGTCATATCTAACAGCTTTGAATTTGAGTTTTAACAACCTTCTTACAAAGAAAGGAAGAACAATACTTACAGCTTTTGCAGGAAGTATTGGTATTATTGGAATAGCCCTTATATTATCGCTTTCTGACGGATTCCGTAAATATATAAAAAATGTTGAAGAGGATACACTTTCAACATA
>JAZQMK010000038.1:0-24862 GCA_045543455.1 Lachnospiraceae bacterium | reverse complement strand
AAAGATTCTACATTAATATGGACACGTGAAGGAAGAACGGGTTCACGTATAGTTGCAAGCGGAAATTCAAGTAAAAAAATACGTCCATATGCAGATAATACAAGATGGGAATAAAGTATTTATATGTATGAATAAATATTTTTGATAGAGAACATGCTTAGTTGTCAGAAACGACTTTTGGCAACTAAGTGATTTCTTAAGATATAAATAACAGGAGAATTAGCATATGAACAAGAAGAAGCGAATTAAAATAGTTATAATATCAATAGTAAGCATACCAATTTTATTGTTAGTAATAATGATAATTTTAGGAAAAGGTAGTGCTTTTTTTGCGATTTTTGGAAATAATGATGATGAAGTTTCAAAAAGTGCGTTAGATTTAAATGATATATATAATGCAGATATTATGCTTTATGGAGAAAGTGTGAATTTTGAAGAAACACTAATTTATAGAAAAATTGATACTCTTACAGAAGAAATATTTACAGCAACAGATAGAACGGGTATAAAGACTATAATTGTAAATGATATGAATTCAACATGCACAATAAAGGATGAAGAATTTTTATTAATCAAAAAATGTGTAGAAGATAAAGGATATGATTTTATATATATAGGTGAGCAATATATGCCTAAATTAAAAGAATTAGGTTTTATGTTAGAATACTCAGAGGACGAAATGTCTATTAGTTATATAGGAAGTGACTTAATAGGTCGCGATTTTGATTATGTAGGTAATCCACATACGATACATGGTTTTTGGAAAAAGGAGGACTATGAGTTGTATAAAGAAGGTAAAAGAAATTTAGGACAAAGCTTAACATTTACATTAGATGTGAATGCAAGGAGGGCAGCAAAGACTAATGCTGAAAGTAAATAATCTAAAAAAAGTTTATGATAGTTCACAAGCAGTAATAGCTTTGAATAATGTTAGTTTTGAACTTCCTTCAAAAGGTATGATATTTATAACAGGACAAAGTGGTTGTGGAAAAACTACGCTGCTCAATTTGTTGGCTGGATTGGATGGGAAAACAGAAGGTGAAATTTATTATGACGGCAAGAATGTAGATTCTAATACAGAAAAAGATTGGGATAATTATAGAAATATACATATGGGAATGGTATTTCAGGAATTCAATTTATTTGAAGATATGACTGTAGAAGAAAATATTAGTTATTCATTGTACATCCAAGAGCCTATATCAAAAAATAAGAAACAAATTTTAGAAGAGACCTTAGCCATAATTGAGAAGTTAGGATTAATAGAACATAAGAATAAAAAAGTGAAAGAGTTAAGTGGTGGACAGAAACAAAGAGTTGCTATAGCGAGAGCTTTAGTAAAACAGCCACAAATAATAATTGCAGATGAACCAACGGGTAATTTGGATTCGACTAATAGCGATAACATTTTTAAAACATTAAAAGCGATATCTAAAGAGTGTTTAGTTGTTATTGTTACTCATAATTTGGAGGCTGCAAAAACTTACGGAGATAGAATTATAACAATGGTAGATGGACATATCGCAGATGATATTGATAATGCGGCATATGTCACTACATATAATATTCATAAAAATGATAAAGAATATAGTTTTAATAATATAAATGATATAGAAAAAGAACTTGCAAATTTAATAGGTGATACAGATGAAATTGTTATAAAAGTTCAACGAAAACCGTATCAAGAAACAAATATGGATGAGAGGTATAACCTTGAAAAGCGAGATAAAAAAGTTTCTTCTTTAAGCTTTTTAAATGTTTTAAAGTTGTCATTCAACAATTTAAAGATGAGAAAAGCTAGATTGTTATTAACAATTTTTGTTTTTGCCATTACTAGTTTTATTTTCTTATCTATATTATCTTTTACTAAGAATGATTACACAAAAGCAGTAAAAGATTATTTTACAAATTCAGAAGAAAAAGTATTGTTTGTTAATGAAGAAATTGATAAGCATTACGCATATACAACAGAAAAAACAGCGGTCTATTCTGGGGAAAATATTTATAATAAGCTTAAAGGATTGAATCTTAACATAGTTAAAACAATTAAAGAGGTAAGTTATTCGATAGATTCACCGAAGGATATTGCGACAAACCTTGATTATGACGGAATAGGTTTTCAAAAAGCTACGCTTATTGTGACTGATGAAATATTCTACGATGATTTAGATATAATGGGAAATATACCTAGAAAAGAAAATGAGATTGCAATTAGCGATGATATTTTTTTGCAATTAGGATTGGAAGAAAAAGACATCGGAACTCAGATATATCTTGATGATAATGTTGTTAGTATTGTAGGAGTTGTTAATACAAGCACATATGGTAAGTCGGAGTATATGAACGAACATAAGAAGAATTGTATCTATGTAAATGAATCATATATTGAGTATATAAAAGAACATAAAGATATGATTTTAGTTAAAGGTGGTGATATTAAATATTCATCTACGCTAAATATGTTTGCAGAATTTAAAAGTGAATATTCCAATGTGGAAATACTAAAAAATGAAAATTTAGTAAGAGGACGTATGCCAATTGAAAAAAATGAAATAGTTGTAAGTAGGGCATATTTTGAAAGAATAGGAACAGAAAAAACAGGATTTAAAATCCCTAATCTGTACGAGGATAAGTTTTATAATGTTAACTACGATGCCATTAATCTATATGATATAATGGGAGATAACGTAGAGATTGTAGGAGTAGCAGATGTTGATATAGCAGAAATATTTGTTAATGAAGAAGTTTATCAAAGTTTGAAAGAAGAGTATTATTCATATTACATTTTTGATGAATTTGCAGTCTTAGATAATGATAATATTAACAATATAGTTGCAAGTATAAATGAAGTAGGATTATCCTTTACGAATGAAGATTTGTCCAACATATATGCAATATCAGATATGTTGGAAGAAATTAAGATATATTATTATATCATTCAACTTGTGTTAATTGTATTAACCTGTTTTTTGAGTATATCATTTTTAAGTTATAGCGTAAAAGATAACTCGAAAAAGATAGGAATATTACGTTCTATTGGAGTTACTAAAATTGATACAATTAGAATATTTATAATTGAAGCCGTTGTAATAGCATTAATTTCGGGTGTTATAAGTGCAAGTGCTACAATTGTATTTTTAAAAGAAATTGATACTTTTTTAGTAAATAGAATAGGTATTGAATTTATTAATGAAATGATATATTTGGATGCATATTTGATAATAGGAGTTTTAGTTGGAATATTAATACTATTTATATTGGTTACATTAATTCCAATATTAAAGTTTGCTAAGAAAAAGCCAATTGATGTAATCAGAGGTTAAAGAAATTTTCCTCACAACTATGTTGACACAATCATATAATAATGGTAGAATAAACTAAATTTGAACAATATAATATTTGGTAGAGGTCGCGTTTGACATTAGTAGGTAGTGGATGTGGCAAGCACAGAAGATACTGTCCGAAAGGGGATTACGCCGAAGTGATACAGTCTTGTAGCTGTATGTGCTGGGCATATATTTAAGAGATATATGACTGTCATCGTAAGATGGGGAGCTACTTAATGATTTGAGATATTTATGACATTTCTTGAAGAGTTGGCTTCCACCAACTCTTTAATTATGAAAGGAAGGATATTATGGCATTATTTACAGGATCAGGTGTTGCTATTATTACACCATTTAACGAGGATAAGAGCGTTAACTTTGATAAGTTAGGAGAGCTTATCGAATTTCATATTGCTAACAAGACAGACAGTATTATTATCTGTGGTACAACAGGTGAAGCTTCTACACTTACACATGAGGAGCATTTAGCTTGTATCGAATATACAGTTAAGAAGGTTAATAAAAGAATTCCAGTAATCGCAGGAACAGGTTCTAATTGTACAGAGACAGCGATTTATTTATCAACAGAGGCTGAAAAGTACGGTGCAGATGGACTTTTAGTTGTAACACCATACTACAATAAGGCTACACAAAAGGGTCTTATTGAGCATTTCACAGAGATTGCTAATTCTGTATCTATTCCAATTATTATGTATAATGTTCCGGGAAGAACAGGTTGCAATATGTTACCTGAGACAGCAGTTTACCTTGCTAAGAATGTTAAGAATATTGTTGGTATTAAGGAAGCTTCAGGTAATATTTCTCAGGCAGCTAAGCTTATGTCTTTAGCAGATGGATGTATTGATATGTATTCTGGAAATGATGACCAGATTATACCAATTCTTTCAGTTGGTGGTGTTGGTGTAATTTCAGTTTTAGCAAATGTTGCACCAGTAGAGACACATGATATGTGCGAAGCATTTTTAACAGGTAACGTAGCTAAGGCTACAAAGATGCAGTTAGAGGCTATCGAGCTTGTTGATGCTTTATTCTGCGAAGTTAATCCAATTCCAGTAAAAACTGCAGTTAATATGATGGGTATGGAGGTTGGTCCTCTTAGAAGACCATTATCTCCAATGGAACCAAAGCATGTTGAAGTATTAGAAAAGGCAATGAAGAACTACGGTATCTTAAAGTAGACGAAAGGCGGAACTACCTATGGTAAGAATTATAATGCACGGATGTAACGGAAAAATGGGTCAGATTATAACAGCTTTGTTAAAAGAAGACTCAGATGCACAGATTGTTGCAGGCATTGATGCCTGGGATGATGGTCACAATGAATATCCGGTATATAAAAATATTAATGAATGTGATTTAAAGGCAGATGTTGTTATAGATTTTTCTTCTGCTAAGGCAGTGGATGCATTACTCGATTATTGCGGCAATAATGCACTTCCTGTTGTATTATGTACAACAGGACTTAGCGAGGAACAATTAGCTTTAGTAAAATCAACAAGCGAAAAGGTAGCTGTACTTAAATCGGCAAATATGTCGCTTGGTATCAATACTTTATTTAAGCTTTTAAAGGAAGCAACATCAGTATTTGCACCAGCAGGCTTTGATATTGAGATTGTTGAAAAACATCATAACCAAAAGATTGATGCTCCAAGTGGTACAGCACTAGCTTTGGCAGATTCGGTAAAGGAAGCTTTAGATGAGAGCTACTACTACAAATATGACAGAAGCACTGAAAGAGTAAAAAGAGATCCTAAGGAAATCGGTATCAGTGCAGTTCGTGGCGGTACAATCGTTGGTGAACACGAGGTTATATTTGCAGGAACAGACGAAGTTATAGAATTCAAGCACACAGCATATTCTAAGTCAGTATTTGCAAAGGGCGCCATCGAAGCAGCTAAGTACCTTGCAGGCAAGGATGCAGGCTTATATGATATGTCACACGTTATAGGATAAATATGTCACAGATTGATATTATTAGATTTGAAAATGCAAAAAATAAGATTATAGGGCATGCACATAATGACAAGGGCATAGGGACTCTGTCAGAAAAAACTGTCCATGGCATTTTGAAAAATTATTACGAACCTAATGAAGATTTTCACGAAGTAGCTTTAAACGGCTACTTCGCTGATATTTTTAGAGGCGATACGGTTATAGAAATTCAAACGAGAGCCTTTAATAAGCTTAGAGATAAGCTAGAGGTGTTTTTGAATGAATATAAGGTTGTTGTAGTTTATCCAATGGTTCGAACAAAGCATTTAGTTTGGGTAGATGAGACAACAGGTGAGCTTAGTACACCAAGAAAATCACCCAAAACCGGATTGCCATATGAAGCATTTTTTGAACTATATAAGATAAAAAATTATCTCAAACACGAGAATTTAAGCATTAAGCTTGTGATGATGGATGTAACGGAATACAGAAGTCTTAATGGTTACAGTAAAGATCGAAAAAAGGGGTCTACGAGGGTAGACAGAGTTCCGTCTGATTTAATTTATGAAATTGACTTGGAAAGTCCAAGTGATTATATGCAGATGATTCCAATAGAACTTGAGGGAGAATTTACCAGTAAGGAATACGGAAAGTATGCAAAAATGACTAGAGGACTTGCGTCCACTGCACTAAATATGTTACACTATTTAGGTGTGGTGAATAAAGTAGGGAAAAAAGGTAATGCAATTATCTACTCTATTAATGAGTAGGTTTGTATATAAGCGGATATGGCGGAATTGGCAGACGCGTTAGATTCAGGTTCTAATCGGTGTATACCGGTGCAGGTTCAAATCCTGTTATCCGCATAAAGTGAAGCGAACAGTTCATCCGAATTGTTCGCTTTTTGTAATGTAGGAAATTTATAGAACGTAAGAGGAGGTTATTATGAAAAAGAAACCAATGAAAACAAGCGTAATTGTAATTATATCGGTATTTGCATCTGTTTTAATAGCATCAATAATAATGATAGCTTTGGAAAATTTAAAAACTAAAATAAGAAGCTCACAAGGAATAATGATAAGTTATTATGATTTATTTGAACCAGGATTGATTGGAGAGTATAACATTTTGGCAGAAGAATTGAGTGCGAATACTAATATAAAAAAATGGATAGAAGAGGCGCAGTCTTCAAACGAAAACTATCACATCCTTTTAAATAAGACTGCGGGAGATGGAATTTTATTTATAAAAAATAGCAATTATATCCTAGAAAATGAGTATACAATGGAGAATACGGGAGATGGAGATAAAGCTATTATAAATGTAACCGAGACAAAATATAAAGATACGTTTGGCTATGATTTTATTTATATTCAGCTTGAGAAAGAACTAGAAGATATTACTCTTAATTTTAATGGTAAGCAAGTGGATATACAAATAAGTTCAACAGAAGAAGAAATAGGCAAAAAGACATGGAGGTAGGGTATGAAGAAGCGTTTAGTTATAGAGATAATATTGGGTCTTATCGTGCTTTTTGGTGGAATTAGTTTGCTTTTTACAAAAATGGATGCGATTAAATGGAAAAATAGATACAATGACTTAAAAGAAAAACAGTCAATTCAAAACATAGAAAAAGCTGCTGAAAATAAAAAGATGAGAAGTGTATTAATAATCAAAGGATATGATTTAGAAAATAGGAAGATGGAAGTTTGTGCGAGAGCATATCCTGCTAAAGTTACAAAGGCTACGAAAGTATATGTAAATGTGGGTGGGGAAGAAATTGAATTGGATAAAAATGGAGATTTTTTTGAGACCGTAGTTACTATTCCGATATCACTTGTTGTAGACATATATTCGGATATGTGGTTTTCATTTTCTGCATATGAAGATGATAAAGAGATAGACAGTGCAAGCGAAAACTTAAATACTTCTATAGCATTTTCAGCAATGATCGACTATAAAAATAAATTTTATGGTGTATATGGAAATGGTAAGTTTACACTTGTAGGAAATATAAATTATGAGCAGTTTTTGAGTGGAGAAATTGTAGATGCGAAATTAGTGTATTTTGATAAATCTCAAGCAATAGATATTAACAATTACAACAATATCGAAGTTAGTATATCAGAAGAATTAGATATTGATTGGGATATTAGAGACAATGAAATATCAAGTATATATATGCAGTTAGAGACAAGCAGTGGAGAAAAATACATTATTTATCCGGATTTTAATATAACAGTAGAATGCAGTACATATAATAATGGTCAATCAGAAAAGAAGTATACTCATATAGTTCAACATAGATATTTACTTATAGAAATTGGAAATGAGAAAATTTATATTAGGCTATATGATAGAGAAACTTTAGGAAATATTATAGTAGAATAACAATCAAACAATCAAAAAGTCAGGGTTATGCCTTGACTTTTTTGTGTTCTTTTGAATAACAACAAAAATAAATTGAAATATAATAAATATTTATTGACAAACGATAAAACTTGTGTTATTTTTAAGTGGATGAAACATAATACATAAAACGGAGGAATAATATGAAAGAAAAAGTAACCATTTGGACAAAACGTCTATTAGATTTGATGTTTTGGTCAGGGATTGTAGTGACGGTGACATTGCCACTGAGTATTAGAATAATAGGGAACTATTTCGATGAGGTTAAGGATAAGTATGGAGAATTAGTGCTAATCTATTTTGTATTAGGGATAGCAGGGCTTGTTATTGTAAGGGAACTTAGGAAAATGTTTAAAACAGTACTTGATAAAAACTGTTTTGTTGAAGCTAATGTAATAAGTCTTAAAAAGATGAGTAAATGGAGTTTTTTCATTATAGCTATGTCGCTTGTTAGAACGGTGGTATATTTAACATTTGTTATGTTGGTTATAATCTTGGTATTTGCAATGGCTGGTCTATTTTGCCTGGTATTAGCAAATGTATTTGAAGAGGCTATACGCTACAAAGAAGAAAATGATTTTACTGTATAATGGAGGCTTAAATAAACATGTCAATTATAATTAATTTAGATGTAATGATGGCTAAACGAAAAAAAGGATTGACTGAACTGGCTAATGAGGTAGACATTACATTGGCAAATTTGTCAATTCTTAAAAATAATAAAGCTAAGGCTGTAAGGCTTTCGACGCTTGATGCTATTTGCAAAGCGCTTAATTGTCAGCCGGGAGATATTTTAGAGTATGTTGAGGAGGATGAAGAAGATGGAGAAACTACAGATTAAGGAAAATTTTAATATTTTTGGGATTGCAACAATTATATATGCATTAATTTATGTTGTTTGTATGTTTGATAACGGATCAGGTATTACGTATCCGATATTTGCTATGGCAAGTTTGGTATTTATAGCATTTTGTGTCAAAAAGCTAGGTTTGTTTTTTAGGAAGGGGAGTTTGTTTTATATAGCTTCCATAATGTTACTTGCGATTTCTACATTTTGTACAGATGATATAAGAATTATATTTTTTAATAAAGTAGGGATATTTTTTCTTATAATAACATTTGTTTTACACACTGCGTATGGCATGGATAAATGGAATTTGGGAAAATATATTTCATCAATTTTCATAGTGCTGTGCTCGTCATTAGGGGAAATAGTACGTCCATTTAGTGATGGGATTTGGTATCTGAAAAATAAAGTGGATAAAAGAAATGATAAGATATTATATTTATTAGGCGGGATTTTAATTACTGTACCTTTGTTTATAATAGTGTTGTGCTTATTGTCTAGTGCGGATGCAATATTTGGTGACATGACTAAAGCCGTATTTGAGTTTTTTTTGTTTGGAAATATTTTTGTGGCAGGCTTTATGTTTGCATTTATGTTTATGATGTCATATTGTATACTTGCATTTATGGAGAAACGAAATCTTGTACAGGAGGTAAAGGATTCTCGCACAGGGGAACCTCTTTTAGCAATTCCTGTAGTATTTGCCTTGTCGCTTATGTATATGGTATTTAGCGGAATTCAAATTGCATCTCTTTTCCTTAGAAAAATGCAGTTGCCGGAAAATTATACATATG
The DNA here is from genome assembly GCA_045543455.1 of Lachnospiraceae bacterium. Lineage (GTDB taxonomy): Bacteria > Bacillota > Clostridia > Lachnospirales > Lachnospiraceae > SIG291. The sequence goes on along the minus strand of JAZQMK010000038.1, from coordinate 15,533 downwards.
CAAGCTATGCCCGTGAAGGATTTTTTCAGCTTTTATTGGTTAGCGTGATTAATCTGATAATAGTATTGGTATGCCTATATCGTTTTAAAGAAAATAAGCTTCTTAAGGGACTACTTATAATAATGTCTCTTTGTACTTTTGTTATGATTGCCTCAAGTGCAATGAGGATGATTTTATACATACAATATTACTATTTGACATTTTTAAGAATGTTTGTGCTGTGGAGTTTGCTGGTACTGACCTGCATATTTATGGGGATTTTGATTTCTATTATAAAAACAGATTTCCCAATGTTTAAGTACAGCATGATAGTTATAACCTGTTTATACATAGGATTATCGTTTAGTCATCCGGATTATTGGATTGCCAAAGTAAATATAGCAGGTATGAGAGAACAGACAAATACGTCTTATGATTATTATTTTTTAACTAAATTAAATGCAGACGCAGCACCGGTGCTTATTGATTATATGATAGAAGAGGGATATTGTATAGAAGAATTTTATGAAAATGAAGACAAATATTCAAACATAGTATATAATGAAAATACATTTGGATATGAATATCTTAGACGTATTGAAGATAGAACATATGACAATGTGGGAAGAAGATTTAATGTATCAAGATACATAGGTAAAAATTATTACTATCTAAAGAAATAGCATAAATACTGGAATTCTCACTTTGCGAGACAAATTTTCGCTATGCGGGCTGTGATTTTTTGCCCCAGATTTGTAGAATGAGGATGTAAAATAATTAAAACAAGAAAGGAAATTTATAATGAATAACAAATCAATGGGGCAGTTTATTGCTGCACTTAGAAAATCAAAAGGTATGACCCAACAAAATGTGGCAGACCAGTTAAATGTATCCAATAAGGCGGTAAGTCGTTGGGAAAGAGATGAATGCGCACCGGATATTTCATTGATACCAGCTTTGGCAGAAATGTTAGGCGTTACATGCGACGAACTTTTAAGAGGAGAAAGAATTTTAAATGAACCTGTAGAAGAAAAGAAAAATGTAAGGGTGGAAAAACAATTAAAAGCAATTGTTAACAAGACAATTTCAAGCTTTAAGACTATGATATACATTGCAATGGCATTTGCAATTGCAGGCCTTATTAGCATGCTTGGAATCTCTTATGGATTTTACAGACCTGTAATTGGATTTTTTGTAATGCTTATATTTGAAATGATAGCAATTGTACTGACACTTATAGCTATTAATAAAACAAAAGCAGTAAAAACTGATAATGAATTGTTTGAGGAAATAAGCTACGATTTGCAAATGAAGTATGATAATACTTTAGGCAAATATTCATTTTTGGCGCTGTATTTGATATTTTCGGCAATAGCTGCAGTGATGCCACTTATAATTATAAGGGACAGATATCTGGTGGAAAGTGTTTTAGAATTTGAAAGCTATATGGGATATCTTTTGTTTATTGTAATAGTATTAGTGTGCGGATATTTTCTTTTGGCAGAGCCACTAAGTGCTTTGTTTGCTGGCGCAAAAAAACAGGAAAAAGAAGTTGGAAAGATAAACAAAATAAATATTTTACAGATAGGGCTTTTAGTTGGAGCAACGGTTTTATTTGTACTGACACCTTATGCAGATACTCATAATAGCAGTTTGGCTGCCAATTGTATAGTGATAGTGGCATTATTACTGTTAGTGATAAATATTGTTGTGGGTATTGTGGCTTTTTGCAAGGCGAAAAAAGGGTGCAGATTAGAAATAATACGAAATATGTTACTTTCTATACCGGTGTTTTTAGTAAGTCACTGGCAGTATGCTATTTATACTTATACAGGAGAAGAAGAAATACTTCAAAACAGTGAATTAAATACAATGTATGAAAAGAGCGTTACACTGATGCCGGAATGGATAGCTGCAACTGTTGTTTTTGCACTTATCATTGTGGTGATATTTAACCAAATAAAAAAACGAATATAATACAAAAATAAAGGTCGAAACAAATTTGGGTTTCGACCTTGACTTTTTATAGGGGAAGTGTTATTATTAAAATAGAACATATGTTCGAGAAAGGCGATGACAATATGCTTATTAATAATGACCTTAGTATAATGGAGAAGTTGGAGATTTTATCTATGGCGGCAAAGTATGATGTTGCTTGTACATCTAGTGGTTCTAACCGTAAGAACGACACCGGAAGTATTGGTAATACTGTATCCTGCGGGATATGTCACAGCTTTGCGTCAGATGGAAGATGTATATCCTTACTTAAGATACTTATGACTAATGAATGCATTTTTAATTGCAAATATTGTATCAACAGATCGGATAATGATGTGCTTAGAACTACATTTACCCCTGAAGAGATATGTAAGCTTACCATGGAATTTTACAGACGTAATTATATTGAAGGCTTATTTTTAAGTTCAGGGATTTTAAAAAGTCCTGATTATACTATGGAGAAGCTTTTAGAGACGGTTAAGCTTTTAAGAGAAGTATATGGTTTTAATGGTTATATCCATGTTAAAGGTATTCCGGGAGCTTCTATGGATATGATTAATCAGATAGGCTTTTATGCTGATAGAATGAGTATTAATCTGGAATTACCCACCTCTGAAGGTCTTGCAAGTTTGGCACCTCATAAGAGCCGAAAGAGTATTTTAACTCCTATGAGGCAGATTCAGCAGGGGATTGAAGTGGCACAGCTAGAACAAAAGAATCAGCTTATAGCTGCAAGAAGTACGGCTCTTAGTGTAAGAGCTAAGGAGAAGATATTTGTTCCAGCAGGTCAGAGTACTCAGATGATTATTGGAGCAACACCTGAGACAGATTATCATATAACAGCCGTAGCAGAAGCACTATATAAGAATTATGGATTAAAAAGAGTGTTTTACTCGGCATTTATTAATGTTAACGAGGATAGCAGTTTGCCAGATACGCAAGGAGGACCGCCGCTACTTAGGGAACATAGATTATATCAGGCGGATTTTCTTATGAGATTTTATGGCTTTGAAGCTAAGGAGCTTTTAAGTGAAGAACGTCCTAATTTTAATGTGTTGTTAGATCCTAAGTGCGATTGGGCATTACGCAATCTTTCGATTTTTCCGGTAGAGGTGAATAGGGCAGATTATGCTACTCTGTTACGTGTTCCGGGAATTGGAGTTACCAGTGCTAAGCGCATTATAAAGGCGAGAAGGTTTGCCAGATTAGATTTTGATGATTTAAAGAAAATGGGTGTTGTATTAAAGAGAGCATTATATTTTATAACCTGCCAGGGTCATATGATGTACAATACGAAGATAGAAGAGAATTATATTACCAATGCTTTGGTTGGTTTAGATTATAAGCTTAAATATCAGCTAGAGGACCATCAAAGCTATAAGCAGCTTAGTTTGTTTGATGATTATAATGTAGGTGGTGAAGTTAATGGACAATATCAAAGTATGTGTGTGTGATGGGAGTGTTAATGGAATATTTACAGCCATATATAAGGCTTGGGAGATAGGCACGTCTAAGACTAGAATTGCCATAGGTGATATTGAAAGAGAATTATTTTGTGAATATATTTATATAGATGCCAACGAGGAATTAGCAGCTAAAGTAGCCAGAACTATTGCAGATAAGCTCTATGGTGAATGTTATGAGAAGATTATGATGGCAGCAGTAAGTGATGATATTGAACGTGGCGAATGTATATACAGGCTGCTTATAAAAGGGTTTAAAGTAGGTCCTTCAATTATTAATAATCTGGCAGATTATCATGTTAGACGGGTATATGAATTAGGAAGGCGAGTATGGAAGGAACAGCACCATTATCTTGGCTTTGTGAGGTTTAGAGAAGTGTATAATGGTATCCTGGCAGCAAAGATAGAACCAAAAGCAGATATTTTGGAATTGATTATAGAACATTTTTCTGATAGATTAAAGAGAGAGAATTTTATTATACTTGATGTTAAAAGGAATAAGGCTGCGGTTCATAGGGCATTAGGAGCTTCTTTTATAACAGATTTGACGGAGGAAGAACTGGATGCATATGGTTTTGAAGATGCGAGTGGTGATGAATATATCGACTTATGGAATTGCTTTTTTAATACCATTGCAATTGAGGAAAGATACAATCCAAACCTACAACGCAATCTTATGCCATTAAGATATAGACGTTATATGGAGATTAAGAATTAAATGTATTCAATAGTTAATGGAGTAATTAGAATAGCTGTTAGAGAACTGGTTGAATTTATATGTTCAAGTGGTGATATTGACAATAGAAGAAGCTCTAAACCTGATAGTGATGCTATGCAGGAGGGCAGTCGAATTCATCGTAAGATTCAAAAGAAGATGGGGGCAGAATATACCCCCGAAGTTCCTCTAAGATTAGAGATACCTTTTGAAGATTATAGTCTGGTGGTTGAAGGACGTGCAGATGGTATTATAGATAATGATAAAGGTATTATTATAGATGAGATAAAAGCTATGTATGCTAATGTATTAGCATTTACAGAAGCATTTGAGATACATAAGGCACAGGCAAAATGTTATGCATATATATATTTGTGTACTAACCAACTGGATAATATAGGGGTGCAGTTAACTTACTGTGATATAGAGACTGAATTTGTAAAACGCTTTCAGTATGAATATACGAGAGAAGAATTGACTAAGTGGTTTGATGAACTTATACAATCCTTTAAAAAGTGGACTGATTATCTTTATGAACATTCTCTGTCAAGAACGAAGAGTCTTAAAGGCTTAGAATTTCCTTTTGAATACAGAGAAGGACAAAGAGATTTAGTTGTGTCAGTATATCGAACAATTCAGCGTAAGAAAAAGCTGTTTATACAGGCTCCGACAGGTGTAGGAAAGACGATTTCGACTGTATTTCCTGCAGTTAAAGCTGTAGGTGAAGGTTTGGCCGATAAGGTGTTTTATCTTACGGCTAAGACTATTACTGCAACAGTAGCAAAGGAAGCTTTCAGACAGTTAAAAGACAGTGGTGCTGACTATAAGATATGTGCAATAACTGCTAAGGAAAAGGTTTGCTTATGTGATGAATTACGCTGTAATCCAGTGGAATGTCCTTGTGCAAAGGGGCATTATGATAGGGTTAATGATGCTGTCTATGATATTATAACCCATGAAGATATTATTGATAGAGAAGTTATTGTAGAATATGCCCTAAAACATAAGGTTTGCCCTTTTGAAATGGAATTGGATGTGACCTATTGGGTGGATGCAATTATTGGAGATTATAATTACGCATTTGATCCTAATGTTCATTTGAAAAGATATTTTTCAGATGGAGTTAAAGGTAATTATATATTTTTAGTTGATGAAGCTCATAATCTTGTAGACAGGGCAAGGAGTATGTATAGTGCCAGATTATATAAGGAAGATTTTCTTATGATTAAAGGTTTGGTAAAGGACCTGGATAAAAAGCTGGCCAATCTTCTTGAAAAATGCAACAAGATTCTTCTTGAATATAAACGTGAATGTAATGATTATATGTTATTAGAAGATATATCTGCATTTGTATTGGCGCTTCTTAATGTATATGAGAGAATATCTGTGTTTGAAGAGGCTTTTAAAGATTTTGAATATAGAGAACAACTTAGCCAGTTTTATTTTGATATAAGGCATTTTTTGAATATGTATGATTGGAATTTGAGCGATGATTATGTGATTTACTGTAAGGAGGCAAAATCTGACAGCTTTGAACTTAATCTGTTTTGTATTAATACTGCCAATGCATTATCTATGTTTCTTAATAAGGCTGTAAGTACTGTGTTTTTTTCTGCTACTCTTTTACCAGTTAATTATTATAAAAAGCTTTTAAGTACAGAGTCGGATGATTATGCCATTTATGCAAAGACTGTGTTTAAAGAGGAACAAAGACTTCTTGCCATTGCTAAAGATGTAAGCAGCAGATACACAAGGCGTAATGAATATGAATTCAAGAAGGTGGCTTCATATATAGAGGAGATGGTATCAGCTAAAAAAGGCAATTATATAGTGTTTTTCCCGTCTTACAAATATATGGAGGAGGTTCAAAGATTAAGCTTTGTTGATAGTGAAGATGTAAAGATTATATGTCAAAACAGTAATATGAAGGAGAACGACAGAGAAGAATTTCTTAATTCCTTTACAGAAACATCCTCGAATAGTGTGGTTGGTTTTTGCGTAATGGGAGGAATATTTTCGGAAGGTATTGACTTAAAGGGTGATAGTCTGGTAGGAGTAGCTATTGTGGGTCCTGGGATACCACAGATTAATATAGAACAGGAGCTTTTGCGACAGTTTTATGATGATGAATGTGGTATGGGATACGAATATGCTTATGTCTATCCTGGAATGAACAAGGTATTGCAGGCAGCCGGAAGGGTTATAAGAACCATAGAAGACAAAGGCGTAATATTACTTATGGATGACAGGTTTCTTACTGAGCAATATAAGTCTCTTTTTCCACGAGAATGGAGTAGCTACGAGATAGTTACACAAGAAAATGTAAAAAATACTTTGATAAATTTTTGGGAATGTGTTTAGTATGCTTGAATTATTTGTCAAAATAATGTATAATATCTGTGATATTTTGGACTAAGTGCAAATATGATAAGTTTGAGCTACGCCAAACATACAGATTATAATAAATAAAAGTCGTAGCGTGGAGGATATATGAGCAAAGTAAGACGTGTGTTCGTAGAGAAGAAACCAGATTATGCAGTTAAGGCAAAGGAACTAAAAGAAGAGATTTTAGGATATCTGGCAATTGATACCGTAACTGATGTAAGAGTTCTAATCAGATACGATATTGAGAATTTATCGGATGAGACATATGCAAAGTCTCTTACAACTATTTTTTCAGAAGCACCTGTTGATGATGTGTATGAGATGACATTTGATACAAAGCAGGATGATTTCGTATTCAGCGTAGAATATTTACCAGGTCAGTTTGACCAGAGAGCGGATTCAGCTGTTCAATGTGTTAAATTCTTTGATGAAAATGAAGACCCAATTATAAAGTCTGCAACAACTTATGTTGTATCAGGTGTACTAACAGATGCTGACAAGAATAAGATTAAGAATCACTGTATCAATCCTGTAGATTCAAGAGAAGCCGACAAGGATATTCCGGCTACATTGGTTACAGAGTTTGAAGAACCTGCAGATGTTAAGGTGTTTGATGGCTTTAAGGATATGAATGAAGCTGAATTAAAAGATTTATATTCATCATTGTCATTAGCTATGACATTTAAGGATTTCCTTCACATTCAGAATTATTTTAAAAATGAAGAAAACAGAGACCCTTCAATGACTGAAATCAGAGTTCTTGATACATATTGGTCAGATCACTGCCGTCATACAACATTCTCTACAGAACTTAAAAATGTAGAGTTTGAAGACGGATACTATAGAGAAGTTATTGAAGCAAGCTATGATAAATATATTGCTGATCATAATTCAATCTTTAAGGGAAGAAAGGACAAGTTTGTTTGTCTTATGGACCTTGCCCTTATGGCTATGAGAAAATTAAAGCTTGAAGGTAAGCTTGACGATCAGGAAGAATCAGAAGAAATTAATGCATGTAGTATAGTTGTACCTGTTGAAATTGATGGTGTAGAAGAAGAATGGTTAGTTAACTTTAAGAATGAAACACATAATCACCCAACAGAGATTGAACCATTTGGTGGTGCAGCAACATGTCTTGGTGGTGCTATAAGAGATCCATTATCAGGCAGAACTTATGTATATCAGGCTATGCGTGTTACAGGCGCTGCAGACCCAACAGTTTCAATTGATGCAACTATGAGCGGTAAGCTTCCACAGAAGAAATTGGTTAGAGAAGCTGCTAATGGTTACAGCTCATATGGTAACCAGATTGGTCTTGCAACAGGTTATGTAAAAGAAATCTATCATCCAAACTATGTTGCAAAGAGAATGGAGATTGGTGCCGTAATGGGTGCAGCTCCAAGAAGTGCAGTTAAGAGAGAAACTTCTGATCCAGGCGATATTATTGTATTGTTAGGTGGAAGAACTGGACGTGATGGTTGTGGCGGTGCTACAGGTTCGTCAAAGGTTCATACAGAAGAATCAATAGAGACATGTGGTGCAGAAGTACAAAAAGGTAATGCACCAACAGAAAGAAAGATACAAAGATTATTTAGAAGACCAGAAGTTAGTAAGCTTATTAAGAAATGTAATGACTTTGGTGCCGGTGGTGTATCAGTTGCAATTGGTGAGTTAGCAGACGGTTTGAATGTATATCTTGATAAAGTGCCTAAGAAATATGCAGGTCTTGATGGAACTGAAATTGCTATTTCAGAATCACAGGAAAGAATGGCTGTAGTTGTTGATCCTAAGGACGTACAGGAATTCCTTGCATATGCTAATGAAGAAAATCTTGAAGCTATCGAAGTTGCAGTAGTAACAGAAGAAAAGAGACTTGTACTTATCTGGAGAGATAAGAAGATTGTTGATATTTCAAGAGCTTTCCTTGATACTAACGGTGCACATCAGGAAACAGATGTTAAGGTTGATATGCCTGATGAAAAGGCTAATTACTTTAATACAAAAGAAGTTAAGGATGTTAAGGCTACATGGATTAATACATTATCAGACCTTAATGTATGTTCACAAAAGGGTCTTGTTGAAATGTTTGGCGCTTCTATTGGCGCAGGCTCAGTATTTATGCCATATGGTGGTAAATATCAGTTAACAGAGACACAGACTATGGTAGCTAAGTTACCAGTATTAAAGGGCAAGTGTGATACAGTTACAATGATGAGTTATGGATTTGATCCATATTTGTCTACATGGAGTCCATATCATGGTGCAATCTATGCAGTTGTTGAATCAGTTGCAAAGATAGTTGCTAATGGTGGTGATTATTCTAAGATTAGATTTACATTCCAGGAATATTTCAGAAGAATGACAGAGAATCCTAGTCGTTGGAGCCAGCCATTTGCAGCATTGTTAGGTGCTTATGAAGCTCAGTTAGGCTTTGGATTGCCATCAATTGGTGGTAAGGATAGTATGTCAGGTTCATTTAATGAGATAGATGTACCACCAACCTTGGTTTCATTTGCAGTTGATGTGGCTAAAGAAAAAGATATTATTACTCCTGAACTTAAGAGTGCAGGCAACAAGCTTGTTAAATTTGCAATTGAAAAGAATGAATATGATTTACCGGTATTTGAACAGGTTAAGTCGTTATATGCAAAGATTAAGGAATTAATTGATAAGAAGATAATTGTATCAGCTTATGCATTAGATTCAAAGGGTGTAATTGCTGCACTTAGTAAGATGGCATTTGGTAACAAGTTAGGCTTTGCTTTAGATGAAACTGTAAAGGAAGAAGATTTATTTGCAGTTGAGTTTGGTAACATCGTTGCAGAAATTGCAGCTGATAAGATGGATTCAATAATTGGAGTTCCATATATTGTATTAGGTGAGGTTACAGACAATAATAAGTTCACATACAAAGATGTTGAAATCACAATGGACGAAGCATTAAAGGTATGGACAGGCAAGCTTGAAAAAGTATTCCCAACTAAGGCGGTTAAGGATACAACTCCTATTGAAACAAAGCTTTACAATACAGATAAGATTTATGTTTGCAAAAATAAGATTGCAAAGCCAACAGTATTTATACCTGTATTCCCAGGTACCAACTGTGAATATGACAGTACAAAGGCATTTGAAAGAGCAGGAGCAGATGTAATCGTTAAGGTATTTAAGAATATGAATGCAGAAGATATAAGAGATTCTGTTGAAGTATTTGAAAAGGCTATTAATCAGGCACAGATTATTATGTTCCCAGGTGGATTTAGTGCTGGTGATGAACCAGATGGTTCTGCTAAATTCTTTGCTACAGCATTTAGAAATGAAAAGCTTAAAGAAGCAGTTCATAAATTATTAAATGAAAGAGATGGTCTTGCACTTGGCGTATGTAATGGTTTCCAGGCACTTATTAAGTTAGGCTTAGTTCCAAATGGTGAGATTACAGGACAGGATGCAAATGCTCCTACACTTACATTTAATACAATCAACCGTCACATCTCTAAGATGGTATATACAAAGGTTGTTACTAACAAATCGCCTTGGTTACAGGAATGTGAACTTGGTGGCGTATATTGTAATCCTGCTTCACACGGTGAAGGTAGATTTGTTGCACCAAAGGAATGGTTAGACAAGTTATTTGCTAACGGCCAGGTTGCTACACAGTACTGTGATATTGATGGTAATATAAGCATGGATGAAGAATGGAATGTAAATGGTTCATATATGGCTATTGAAGGTATTACAAGTCCGGATGGAAGATGCTTAGGTAAGATGGCTCACTCAGAAAGAAGAGGACAGTCAGTTGCAATTAATATCTATGGCGAACAGGATTTGAAGATTTTCGAATCAGGTGTAAAATATTTTAAGTAATGTAATTTAGGAGGATATATAAATGAACGTAGAAAAGAAGAGAAAAGTAGCTGCCATATCTTTAGTGGCAGGTTTACTTGTGGCTATTGCATTTGGTCTTTTATATTATTTTATGATTCAGATGGAATTTAAAAACAAAGAAAATATTGCAGGTTACGCAGTTGAAGTAAAGGATAATGGCGAAAGCAATTATTCATACAAATCAAAGCATGTTGTGGATGGTGAAACAGTAGTACTTGAAGGAACAAGCAGCAAGAAGGTTTCAGTTGGTGATACAATTGATGCATATAGAGTATCAAAGGGTTCAAAGGAACTTACTTTAAAGAAACCTAATCCATATGCATCTATGTGTGCATTTGCCATTGTAGCAGGTGTAGGTGCTTTAGCATTTATCGGTGGTATAATTGGTCTTATGATTAATAAGCCAAGAAGAAATGCTAAGATTGGTAAAAAGATTAAGGTTAGCAAGGATGCAATGTTAAACAACAAATAATGACATATAATAATCCCCACTTCAACAGAAGTGGGGATTTGTATGTAAAAAATATTATTTGCGACTTTCGGCCCAATAGAATAAAGCTATTGTTCCAGGACCTGCATGCGCGCCTATAGTAGGGCAGATGCCATTGATTATAACTTCAAAACCGAAACGTTCCTTTATCATTGAAGCTACATATTGAGCATCTTCGAGAGCATCACCGTGTGAGAGGAAAACTGTGGAATTCATTGATTTGAAAAGGCCCATCTTTTCTTCCATATTATTAACTAAAGTCTGAAGAGCTTTTTTACGACCTCTTACCTTTGAAAGAGCTACTAAATGTCCTTCATCGTCAACATGTAAAACAGGTTTTATATTTATTAATGTACCTACGATTGCAGTGGCTTTAGATACGCGTCCGCCTCTGTGAAGATGGAATAAGTCATCTACTGTAAATTCGTGGCATGCATTAAGCTTGAAGTTTTCAATGTGCTTGGCAATTTCGTCAATTGTTTTTCCGGCATTTTTAAGTCTGATTGCTTCATATACAATTAAACCTTCACCAAGAGAAGCTGCAAGAGTGTCGATGACTATGATTTTGCCATCTGGATGTCTTTCTAATACTTCATTAGCTGCGATGTTGTAAGCGTTGTAGCTGCCGCTAAGACCTGAAGAAAATGATAAATGTAATACATCATATCCTCTTACTACAGCATCTTCAAATAAATTTTCTACAGATTCAGGATTGGCAGCCATAGTTGTTGGCAAAGCTCCTGAACGCATTTTAGCATAAAATTCTTTATCGCTCATATTTTTGTCTCCACCGTATACATCATCGCCGAATGCATAATAAAGCTGGTGGACTAATACATTATTTTCCTTTAAAATAGAATCAGGCAAATCGCATGTGTTATCAGTAGAAATGATAAACTTGTTCATAATAACCTCCGGTAATACTATAATATTATAACATGTAGTTTTCTATACTACATATAATAGCACTGATGTTATTTTAAGTCAATATAAATTAATTTAAATTAGGTATTGACAATAATAAAGGTGCGTGATAATATGTAATAGTTGAAAACAAAGTAGAGTATCCGCTCTCACCTTAGCATATTTAGATGACTTGGGTTTGATATTAGGTTTTATTAGCTTAGTAGCGTGGATAGTCTGTCTGTCTGCGTTTTTTTGTGTTAAAGCGAACAAAAAAACGAATAGTGGTTTTAACCACTAGTTACGTAAATATATGCATGGAGGTGCACGATTATTAGCGATTTAATGATTAACGAGCAGATAAGAGACAAAGAAGTTCGTCTTATCGGAGAAGAAGGTAACCAACTTGGTGTAATGTCGGCTAAGGATGCTTATAAGTTAGCAAAGGAAGCAGGTCTTGATTTAGTAAAGATTGCTCCTAATGCAGAACCACCGGTATGTAAGATAGTTGATTACGGTAAGTACAAATATGAGATGGCAAGAAAAGAAAAAGAAGCCAAGAAAAAGCAGAAGGTTATCGATGTTAAGGAAGTTCGCTTATCACCTAACATTGAAGAGAATGACATTAATACAAAGGTTAATGCAGCAAGAAAGTTTATCGAAAAAGGTGACAAGGTTAAAGTTACTTTAAGATTCAGAGGAAGAGAAATGTCACATATGGCAACATCTAAACATATTTTGGATGATTTCGCAGAAAGATTAAGTGATGTGGCAGTTGTCGAGAAAGCTCCAAAGCTTGAAGGTAGGAGCATGCAGATGTTTTTAACTGAAAAACGTTAAAATAGATTACACAAAGGTACAATTATGTAAGGAGGAAACAATAATGCCAAAATTAAAAACAAGTAAAGCAGCAGCAAAGCGTTTTAAAAAGACAGGTTCAGGTGGTCTTAAGAGAATGAAAGCTTACAAGAGCCACATTTTAACAAAGAAGACAGCTAAGAGAAAGAGAAATCTTAGAAAGTCAACAATGACAGATTCAACAAATGTAAAGAACATGAAGAAGATTTTACCTTATATCTAAGGATAAGTAATCAGGAAAAGGAGGAATATTACCAATGGCAAGAATTAAAGGCGGATTAAACGCAAAGAAGAAACATAATAGAATATTAAAGCTAGCTAAGGGTTACAGAGGCGCTAGATCAAAACAGTATAGAGTAGCAAAGCAATCAGTTATGAGAGCTTTAACATCAGCATATGCAGGTAGAAAGCAGAAGAAGAGACAGTTCAGACAATTATGGATTGCAAGAATTAATGCAGCAGCTAGAATGAACGGTTTATCATACAGCAAGTTTATGTATGGTCTTAAGTTAGCTGGTGTTGAATTAAATAGAAAAGTATTATCAGAAATGGCTATCAACGATGCAGAAGGTTTTGCAAAGTTAGCAGAATTAGCAAAGACAAAATTAGCATAATAAATATATAGAATCCCTCTTCAAAAGAAGAGGGATTTTTGTAATATAAAATAAGGTAGTACTTGACTTTTTACCGCTATTTTAATATAATTATTCTGTTATAGTTTTTACATAACTAGTATACTATAGGTTGAGAAGAGGAAGGTAAATTATGAGAAAATTTACGATAAAAAGAGCACTAACTGCAACAGTGCTTGCAATAAGTATGTTTGCATTGGCAGGATGTAATAAGAAATATGAAGTTGATTTTGGATATAATTCATCTGATTATATAACAGAATTAGGTACTTATAAGGGCGTTGAATATGAAGCGGCAGATAGTACAATTACAGATTTAGATGTACTTGCATATATTGAAGAAGAAAGAGTATTATATACTGAATGGAAAATTTTTGATGATCGTAGAGTTGCAGAAGGTGATAAGGTTATTGTTAATGTTTCTGCATATCTTGATGGACTTCCAGTAGACGAGTTTACAATGGAAGATGTTGAAACTGTTATAGGTTCGGGAACTTTATTACCAGACTTTGAAGGTCTTGAGAAAAAGGTGATTGGTTTATTGCCTGGTGGTATGGGTTCAGCAAGTAAGTTTGATTATAAAATACCTGAAGACTTCGAAGATGAAGAATTTGCAGGAGAGACATTATCTTTTGTTTTATCAGTAGCAGAAGCTTATGAAGGTACATTACCTACATTTAATGATGCATTTGTTTATACAGTAAGTAATGGTGAATATACAAATGTAGAAGATTATAAGGCGGCTGCAAAGAGAGTATTACAGGAAAATGCTGAAAAAGAAGCTTATGCAACTAATTATGCAACTATAATAGACATAATTATTGCTAACACAAAATTTTCATCATACCCAGAAGCTGAATTAAATACAAAGATTGAAAATTTTGAAGAAACAATGGGTATGTATGCTACATTACTTAATACTACAGCAGAAGAATATTGCAAAGATAACTTTGGTATGACAATCAGAGAATATGCAATTAAGAATCTTCAGATGCAGCTTGTTTTACAAGAGATTGCAAAGAAAGAAAATATTGTAATTGATCACAAGTATTATAAGGATAATCTTGAAAGAGTAGCTATTGAAGCAGGTTATACAACAGGAAAAGAATTAGTGGACAGATATAAAAAAGATTATGTAATAAAAGTAATGCTTATGGAAAAAGTAGAAAAATTAATATATGAAAGTGCTGTGGCTAAGAGCAAGTAAGGGGATTTATGATTGAGATATTAAAGGTTATAATATTAGGTATTATTGAAGGTATTACTGAATGGTTACCAATAAGTAGTACAGGACATCTTATTTTGGCAGAAGAGATAATGAAGCCAAATATGACCGAAGAATTTTTTGAAATGTTTGAAGTTGTAATCCAGTTAGGTGCAATTTTAGCGGTTATAGTTTTATATTTTAATAAGCTTAATCCATTTCCATGGCCGGTAAAAAAAGATAAAACTACTCAAAAACAAACTTGGTCATTATGGTTTAAGGTTCTAGTAGCATGTTTGCCGGCAGCTGTAATAGGTTTATTGCTGGATGATGTGATTGATGAGATATTTTATAATTATCAGACAGTAGCAATTACTTTGATTTTATATGGAATATTATTTATAATTGTTGAAAAGTATAATAAAAAAAGAGAACCGAAGATAAATGATTTGAATGAGCTTAGTTATAAGACAGTATTGTTGATAGGAATTATTCAGTTATTAGCGCTTATTCCAGGAACATCAAGATCAGGTTCAACGATACTTGGAGCTATATTAATTGGATGCAGAAGAGAAGTTGCAGCAGAATTTACATTTTTCCTTGCTATTCCAGTTATGTTTGGTGCGAGTCTTTTAAAGGTTGTTAAATATGCTATGGACTACGGTATGAATTTTTCATCTAATGAGATAGTATATATTGTATTAGGTATGGCAGTGGCGTTTGTTGTATCAATAATAGCTATCAAGTTCTTAATGGGATATATTAAGAACAAAGACTTTACAGTATTTGGTTACTATAGAATTGTACTTGGTATGTTAGTATTAGCTTATTTTATATTTATTTAATTTGAAAGGGTTCGCATAGGCGGACCTTTTTATGTATAAAGGAGCTAACTATATAAAAATCAAGTAGATTTTGAAAAAATAGACTTTTAGTTAGCAAAAGTATGAACCTTGAAAATATGTGAATAATTATGGATTTTGTGGCACAACAAATAGACCTTCAAAGAAGGACGTTGCATAAG
>JAZQMK010000037.1:0-12343 GCA_045543455.1 Lachnospiraceae bacterium | reverse complement strand
GGAAAATGATATAGCGGTTGCCTACAATAAAATTTTGAATATATTAGGAGATGAAAAACCGGATCTTATGTCGGCGGTATATGATTTGACTTCTGATAAGGGGACTGAGTTAGATGAACTTATGCCACTGCCAGATAATATATATTGTCATAGCGTAGGAAGTAAGCTTAAGAAAGCTATAAAGGGAAAATTTCCATTGAATTTTTCATATTATTTTGTGAAACAATTTGATGGTGATAATGATGGACTTGTAGGTGAAGATTCCTTTAAATGGAGCGATAATTATACCTTTGTGGATATTAAAGGCAAAAGAGGTATTTCACACGCAGATATAATTGATTTAAATCGTGAAAATATAAAGAATTTTGACGTAAGAGAATGGTATGTAAATTTAGTTATTGATTTAAAAGAGAGAGGTTTATAAAGGAGCAGTTTTATGTGTAAAAACTGCTCCTTTTAATATTATAAAACCGGTAAATTAGCTAAACTATTTTGAATTTCTTCGTCACTTGGTATATAGTTTTCCATAAG
Source organism: Lachnospiraceae bacterium (assembly GCA_045543455.1). Taxonomy (GTDB): domain Bacteria; phylum Bacillota; class Clostridia; order Lachnospirales; family Lachnospiraceae; genus SIG291. Next base: position 11,812 of record JAZQMK010000037.1, on the reverse strand, counting down.
ATTGTCATGGTATTTTCCATAAGCAGGCATATCAAAATAGCCAGTTCCTGTAAGACCGAATACTATAGTTTTTTCTTCTCCCGTTTCTTTACATTTTATTGCTTCGTCCATAGCCACTTTAATAGCATGTGAACTTTCAGGTGCAGGAAGGATGCCTTCTATTCTTGCAAATTCTTCTGCAGCTTTAAACACATCTGTCTGCTTTACTGACACAGCTTCCATAAGTCCATCGTCATATAATTGGGATAGAGTAGAACTCATACCATGATAGCGAAGTCCACCGGCATGATTAGGAGCAGGGATATAATTGCTTCCTAAGGTGTACATTTTGGCAAGAGGACAAATCATTCCTGTATCACAGAAATCATAAGCATATTTACCTCTTGTCAGGCTAGGGCAGGAAGCAGGTTCAACGGCAATGATACGATAGTCACGTTCTCCTTTTATTTTTTCTTTCATAAATGGAGCTATTAAACCACCAAGGTTAGAACCACCACCGGCACAGCCAATTATAATGTCGGCATTAATATTATATTTGTCAAGAGCAGCTTTTGTTTCTAAACCTATTATTGACTGGTGTAAAAGCACCTGATTTAAAACACTGCCTAGTACATAACGGTAGCCATTAGTGGTAGTGGCTTTTTCTACGGCTTCGGAAATGGCACAACCAAGACTTCCGGTAGTTTGCGGATGGGCTGCTAATATTTTTCTTCCAACTTCAGTATCTGTTGAAGGTGAAGGAGTTACAGATGCTCCATAGGTACGCATTACTTCTCGTCTAAAAGGCTTTTGTTCGTAGGAAACCTTAACCATATATACCTTGCAGTCAAGGTCAAAATAAGAACATGCCATAGAAAGTGCGCTACCCCATTGTCCGGCTCCAGTTTCAGTAGTTACACCTTTTAAACCCTGCTTTTTTGCGTAATAGGCTTGAGCAATGGCAGAGTTTAATTTATGACTGCCACTGGTATTATTGCCCTCAAATTTGTAATAAATTTTGGCAGGTGTATTAAGCTTTTCTTCAAGACGATAGGCTCTTACTAAAGGTGATGGACGATACATTTTGTAAAATTCAAGAATTTCCTTAGGAATTTCAAAGTAAGGTGTAGTATCGTCTAATTCTTGAGCAATTAGTTCATCACAAAATACAACTTTTAATTCATCTGCTGTCATTGGTTTTTTTGTGCCTGGATTAAGAAGTGGTGCAGGTTTATTTTTCATATCTGCACGTAGGTTATACCAAACCTTTGGCATCTCATTTTCTTCTAAGTAGATTTTGTAGGGAATTGTTTTGTTTGACATATTTTTGTCCTCCTTAAATTGATTGATTTTAGCTGGAGAACGGGTAAAAAAGAACCTGCCCCAGCAATTCTAATAAATTTGCTGGGACAGGTAGATATATCTAAAATAATTATATTCAACCTGCGGTGCCACCCGGCTTGACGTATGGTTAAAATACGCCCACTTTACGCATACCATCATATGCAGACCTTTGTTAACGGAGAGTCATGCTCCGTCGCACATACTCTGGATAAATCCATTTCTGATTGCCCTCGAAAGTCCATTCAGTCATATGTTCTTCGCCGTAATCTCAGCACCTACGGCTCTCTGTGGAAAAATTGATACAACCTACTTACTCTTTCTCATCGGTTTTTTGTTATTATATGCTCGAGATTTTTATTTGTCAACATAAATTTGAAAAAAATTTAATATACCTATTGACTACCATATAAAACGATGTATAATATACTCTGTTGGGTTTAGTTTTACTAAACAAATTGTAAGGTAATATTAAAGAGAGAATAGGAGACTTACAATGAAAATCGGTAATAAGATTAAAGAACTTAGAATGATGAAAGGTCTTACACAAGAGGAACTTGCAGACAGAGCTGAGTTGTCAAAAGGCTTTATTTCGCAGTTAGAGCGAGATTTGACAAGTCCTTCAATTACTACATTGATTGATATATTACAATGTCTTGGAACTAATTTGAAGGAATTTTTTAATGATGCAGCCGATGAGCAGGTGGTATTTAAAAAGACCGATTATTTCCAAAAGGATGATTTGGAATTAAAGAATAGGATTGAGTGGATAATCCCCAATGCACAAAAGAATATGATGGAACCGATAATGCTTACCTTAGAAGAGGGTGGCTCTACATATCCGGATAATCCTCATGAAGGTGAAGAATTTGGATATGTTATATCTGGTAGTATTAATATTCACGTAGGTAATAAAGTTTACAAGGCGAAGAAGGAAGAAGCCTTTTATTTTGTACCACAGTATACTCATTATATTACATCAAAAAGTGGTGCTAAAATTTTGTGGGTTAGTACCCCACCAAGTTTTTAGGAGGATAAGTGCATATGAATAAGAAATTAGTTGAATTAAAGAATCTTACAAAGACATTTGATGATTTGCAGGTTCTTAAAGGTATTGATTTAACAATTTATGAGAACGAATTTTTAACATTGCTAGGACCTAGTGGTTGTGGTAAGACTACAACACTTAGAATTATTGCTGGTTTTGAAGAACAGGATGGCGGAGAAGTATGGTTTGATGGAGTAGAGATATCGAAGCTTCCACCATACAAGAGAGAGCTTAATACAGTTTTCCAAAAATATGCTTTATTTCCACATCTTGATGTATTTGAAAATATTGCTTTTGGTTTGAATATTAAGAAGCTTGATAAGTCAGTAATTAAGCAAAAGGTTGAAAGAATGCTAAAGCTTGTAGGCCTTGAAGGCTTTGGTAACCGTGATGTTACATCACTTTCAGGTGGTCAGCAGCAGCGTGTTGCAATAGCAAGAGCCTTAGTTAATGAACCTAAGATGCTTTTACTTGATGAACCTCTTGGAGCATTAGATGCTAAGCTTAGAAAAGAAATGCAGATAGAACTTAAAAAGATACAAAAGGAAGTAGGTATTACCTTTATCTACGTAACTCACGATCAGGAAGAGGCTTTGTCAATGTCTGATACTGTGGTTGTTATGAATCAGGGCGTGATTCAGCAGATTGGAACACCAATTGACATATATAATGAGCCTGAAAACAGATTTGTTGCTACATTTATTGGTGAATCGAATATTATTGAAGGTAATATGATAAGAGACTGTCTCGTTTCCTTTGATGGTATGGAGTTTGACTGTGTAGATAAGGGCTTTAAGGATAATGAACCGGTTGAGGTTGTATTAAGACCGGAAGATTTAGATATCGTAGAGCCTGAAAAGGCAAAGATTAAAGGTGTTGTTAAATCAGTAGTATTTAAAGGCGTTCATTATGAAATTATCGTTGAAAATGAACATAGAGAGTATTTAATTGATACTACAGATTATTTCCCTGTTGGAAGAAATGTAGGTATTACATTTGAAACTGAAGATGTGCATGTAATGTATAAGATGGAGTATTAGAATTATGAAACATATGAAGCATTTGATAAAACCATATTTAATATGGTCCTTGGTAATTGTGGTAATTCCTATGTTGCTTGTTATGTTGTATTCCGTAACAACAGCCGGCAACTCTCTTGTAAATATTCAGTTTACCTTAGAGAATTTTAAAAAGCTTGGTAATCCGATTTATTTAAAGGTATTTACAAGGTCATTGTATATTGGTGGAATTACAACAGCAATATGTCTTTTAACGGGCTATCCTATAGCGTATATAATAAGTCGTAAGAGTGAAACAGCACAGGGGATTTTGATTTTACTTGTAACAATTCCAATGTGGATTAATATGTTGCTTAGAACATATGCTCTTATGAATATTATTTCTGAAACTGGATTTATTAATACTTTACTTGAAAGTATGGGTCTGGAAAAGATAAGCATTATGTATACTGATGTAGCAGTAGTATTAGGATTGGTTATTGACCTTCTTCCATTTATGATATTACCTATACATACTATTTTAAGTAAAATGGATAAATCTTATGTTGAAGCAGCTTATGATTTAGGTGCTAACAAATTTACCACATTTAGAAAAATAATTTTTAAAATGTCACTTCCGGGTGTTATTAATGGCGTAATAATGGTATTTATTTTATCAATTTCATCATTCGTTATACCTAAGATGCTTGGTGGTGGACAGTACGTACTTATTGGAAATATTATTGAAGAGCAGTTTATTTCTCAGGGCAATTGGAATTTAGGAAGTGCAATATCTATGATATTAATCGTTCTTATGTTCTTTGTTATAAGAGTTATGAACAAGCTTGATAAAGATGAATAGGAGGGTACGGATGAAAAAGAGTAAAAATATTTTATCTAACATATATATTATACTTGTTTTTGCCATTATGTATGCCCCTATATTGATATCAATGATTTTCTCATTTAATTCGGCAAGATCATTATCAAAGTTTGAAGGGTTTTCGCTTAAATGGTATCAGGAACTTTTAGCTGACCGTGATATTATAAGTGCAGTAACGGTATCGCTTACAGTAGCGATTATTGCAACAGCAGTAGCAACTGTACTTGGAACTATAACTGCAATTGGTCTTTCGAAAAATAGAAGAATTGTTAAGGAATGGCTTTTGACAATTAATAATGTACCTATTATGAATCCGGATATTGTAACGGCAATAGGACTTATGATTTTATTCTCATCTATGAAGATTGAGAGAGGATATTTAACTATGTTATTGGCTCACATTGCATTTTGTACGCCATATGTAATAACAAGTGTTTATCCTAAGGTAAAGAGCCTAGATCCTAATCTCGCAAATGCAGCGATGGATCTTGGTGCTACACCATTTACAGCTCTTACAAAGGTAATTGTGCCACTTATTAAGCCAGGTATTGTAGCCGGAGTGCTGTTATCATTTACAATGTCAATTGATGACTTTGTTATATCTTATTTCGTGTCTGGTAACGGTGTTAAGAATATTTCTTATTACATATATACAAGCCGTACAAGACAAACACCAAAGATTAATGCGTTATCAACAGTGGTTATTGTTGTTATCGTTGCAATTATTTTATTGATTAATGTAGTTCCATTAATAAAGAATAGAAAGAAAAAGGAGAAATAAAAAGTGAAGACAAAAAGAATTGTAGGTTTATTATTATGTGTATTAATGGTTGCAGTAGCGATGCTTTCAACAGGCTGCAGCAAGAAAAAGGTTTTAAGAATTAGTATGCCGGGTGAATATATTGAGCCTGAACTTTTAACTAAATTTGAAAAAGAATTTAACTGTAAAGTACAACAGGATACATTTGACTCAAATGAAGCTATGTATACAAAGCTTATGAGTGGTGAAGAATATGATATTCTTATACCTTCTGATTATATGATTGAAAGATTAATTGCTGAAGAAAAGCTTGCAGAAGTTGATTTAAGCAAGGTTCCTAACTATGAAAATGTAAATGCGGCAGTAAAAGGTCAGGCATTTGACCCTGATAATAAGTATACAGTACCATATTTCTATGGCACAGTAGGTATTGTTTATGATACGACAGTTGTTGATGAAGCTGATTTAGCTCAGGGCTGGAATATTCTTACAAATACAAAATACAAGGATAAGCTTTATATGTATGATTCTGAAAGAGATTCATTTATGGTTGCTCTTAAGGCTTTAGGTTATTCAATGAATACAACAAATGAATCAGAAATTAATGCAGCTTATGACTGGTTAATTAAGCAAAGAGATGAAATGAATCCTATCTATGTATGTGATGAAGTTATGGATAGTATGATTGCTGGTAATAAGGCGATGGCAGTAGTATATTCAGGCGATGCAGTTGCAATCATTTCAGAAAATGATAAGCTTAAATTCTTTGAGCCAGATGAAGGAACAAACTTCTGGGTTGATGGTATGGTTATTACAAAGGAATGTGCAGATACAGAGTTAGCTCATGCATTTATGAACTTTATATTAGACAATGAAAATGCAACAGCTAATACTATTGCAGTTGGTTATACATCACCAATTACAACAGTAGCTGACAAGGTAAAGAATGAAGATTTTGCAGGAATTGATTGCTATATACCAAAGACAAGTTCAAAAAATGAGGTATTTAGACATCAAAAAGCTGAAGTAAAAGCTAAGTTTGCAGAACTTTGGACAAAGGTAAAGGCTCACTAATTAAATATATTGGATATCGTAGTGTCAAATTTAAAAATTTGACACTCGTTCCATTTTGTGATAAATTAATTAAAAGTTTGCAATGAATCGAAAAAGAAGACATATGACTAGATAAGTCATGTGCTTCGAAAAGGAGGAAATATGGCTGGCTCAGTTTATGGTAATATTTTTAAAGTCTCTACATGGGGCGAATCTCACGGTAAAGGAGTAGGCGTTGTTGTTGACGGTTGTCCTGCAGGATTAGCTTTATGCGAAGAAGATATACAGGTGTTTTTAGATAGAAGAAAGCCTGGACAATCAAAATATACAACTGCAAGAAATGAAGCTGATAGAGTTGAAATATTATCAGGCGTATTTGAAGGCGTTACTACAGGAACACCCATATCTATGGTAGTATATAATACTTCGCAAAGATCTGGTGATTATAGCGAAATTGCAAGCTACTACAGACCAGGTCATGCGGATTATACCTTTGATATGAAGTATGGCTTTAGAGACTATAGAGGTGGCGGACGTTCTTCCGGCAGAGAAACCATAGCCAGAGTGTGTGCTGGTGCAGTTGCAATTAAGATTTTAAAGGAAATGGGTATTGACATTAATGCATATTCTAAGTCAATAGGTGGAATAACTATTGATAAAGTAGATATGAGTGTTGTCAATGATAATCCATTTTATATGCCTGATAAAGAGGCAGCTTCAAAGGTGGCAGTATATGCCGATGAAAAGCTTAAGGAAATGAATTCAATGGGTGGAATCATTGAATGTGTTATAAAAAATGTTATGCCTGGAATTGGACAAACTGTATTTGATAAATTAGATGCAAATCTTGCAAAGGCAATTATGTCAATAGGTGCTGTAAAAGGCTTTGAGATAGGAGCGGGCTTTGAAGTCGCAAAGATGACAGGCAAAGAAAATAATGATGAATTTACAACAACTGATGATGGACATATTATCAAGAAGACAAATAACGCAGGCGGAATACTTGGTGGTATGAGTGATGGCAGTGATATAATTTTTAGAGCTGCAATAAAACCAACTCCATCTATTGCAATGTTGCAAAATACAGTAAATAAATCAAAAGAAGATATTGAAATATCAATAAAAGGACGTCATGACCCTATGATAGTGCCTAGAGCTGTAGTAGTAGTGGAAACAATGGCGGCAATTGCTCTTGTAGATATGATTTTTGAAGGTATGACTTCAAAAATGGAAAATGTAATTAAATTTGTTAAGAACTTATAATAATGGATGTGAAATAATGTATAAAATATTATGTACAGATGGAAAAGCCAAAAGAGCTGAATTTACAACTGTTCACGGAACAGTACAGACTCCTGTGTTTATGAATGTGGGTACTATTGCGGCAATAAAGGGTGCTGTATCTACAACTGATTTACAGGAAATAGGTACACAGATTGAATTATCTAATACCTATCATTTACATGTAAGACCAGGCGATAAAATCGTAAAGCAGATGGGTGGTCTTCATAAATTTATGGTATGGGATAAACCAATACTGACGGATTCAGGTGGATTTCAGGTATTTTCCCTTACAGGATTAAGAAAGATAAAAGAAGAAGGCGTATATTTTAATTCTCATATAGACGGAAAGAAGATATTTATGGGACCAGAAGAAAGTATGCAGATACAGTCAAATCTGGCATCAACAATAGCTATGGCATTTGACGAATGCCCTCCTCACCCCGCTACAAGAGAATATATGCAAAATTCTGTTGATCGTACAACAAGATGGCTTGAGCGTTGCAAAGTAGAAATGAACAGACTTAATAGTCTTGAAGATACAATTAATAAAAAGCAGCTCTTATTTGGTATTAATCAGGGCGGAACCTTTGAGGATATAAGAATTGAACACGCTAAGAGAATTTCGGATATGGATTTGGCAGGATATGCCCTTGGTGGATTAGCGGTAGGAGAAAGTCACGCTGATATGTATAATATTCTTGATGTGACAGTTCCATATTTGCCGCAGAATAAACCAACATATCTTATGGGAGTTGGCACTCCTGCTAATATACTTGAAGCAGTTGACAGAGGTGTAGATTTCTTTGATTGTGTATATCCTTCAAGAAATGGCCGTCATGGTCACGTATATACAAAGAAAGGAAAAATTAATCTGTTTAATGCAAAATTTGAAACAGATTCAATGCCTATAGAAGAAGGCTGTCAGTGTCCTGCATGTAAGACATATAGTCGTGCTTATATTAGACATTTACTTAAAGCAAAAGAAATGTTAGGCATGCGTTTATGTGTACTTCATAATTTATATTTTTATAATCATTTGATGGAAGATATAAGAGAAGCCATTGAAAATAAAAAATATAAAGAATTTAAGCAAGAAAGACTAGACAGTTTTATGGAATATGGGTTAAAATAGAAGACAAGTTATTTATATTTTAGGAGGAATTTATTATGACACCAATATTAGCTAATGGTGGTAGTGGAATTACTGTAATCATTGTTTATTTATTATTTATTGTAGGTTTGTTTTATTTTATCGCATACAGACCACAAAAGAAGCAACAAAAACTTCATCAGGAGCTTATGGCTTCTATGGAGGTAGGCGACAGTGTGATGACTACAAGTGGTTTCTATGGTACATTGATTGATATTACAGATGATGTAGTAATCGTAGAATTTGGTAACAAGAACTGCAGAATTCCTATGAAGAAGGAAGCTATTGCAGAAGTTGAAAAAGCTTAAGGTATTTGCAATTCACGTAGCAACATAGAACAAGTCCCCCATAAGTGAGGGACTTGTTCCTTTATATTGTGGTTAATATTACATCTTTTGGTAAAGGCTTTGAATAATAGTAGCCTTGAATAAATGTTACATTAGCAGCCTTAACTAAAGCATCCTGTTCTGCTGTTTCAACACCTTCTACTAATACATCTATGCCATGTGTTAGGAAAGCAGTAGTAAGACTATTTAAAAGAGTATTACTCTTTGGATTACTTTGAACTGTTTGAGTAATAGTTTTGTCAAACTTAATAACGTCAAAAGGTAATTCGATAACGCTTGCAAAGTTAGAAAATCCTGTTCCAAAGTCATCTAAGTAGAATTTAATACCTAATTCTTTAAGACTTAACATCTTATCCTTAATCTCTTCAAAGGTTTCAACGATAACGCTTTCAGTTATTTCGATAATAAGCTTCTCTGGTGGAATCTTATGCTTAGATATGATTTCCTTAATCTGGTCCTTAATATCGTCTCTTAGCATTTGTTTTACTGAAAGATTAATAGAAATACCTTCATAATTTTCAAAGAAAGTTATATTGTCTGCAATAAATTTGCAGGTCATATCAATAACCATATAGCCAAGACGGTTAATAAGACCGTATTCTTCAGCTACTTGTATAAATTCATCTGGTCTTATTCGACCTATGGAAGTATTTTCAAGTCTTGCTAAGGCTTCAAAATGAGTGAAGCGGTTATGCGCAATAGAATATATTGGCTGAAGATGTATGTCCAAACCGGAATCATCACAATATAATTCTTTTTGTAGTACTTCGAGAATTTCTTTATTATGCTTGAGAGATAATAAAGTTGCATCATCGCAGTAGAAAGCTTCGTCCTGACCACTTTTTTTAGCCTGATTAAGTGTGTACATTAACAATTCACGAACTTCTTCAGGATTACCTGCCTGTGAAGGACAAAAGATTGCGCCAATGTTAAATGAAAGGTCATAAGTTTTATTTTCAAGGATAATATCTTCAGATAAGAAATTATCAATTTTTTCAATGTCATACTTAATATCATCACTACATTTGTAGTTATCAAAAATCAATACGAATTCATCATCTGAATATAAGTATACATTTTTGGAATTGGCAAGTTCATTAAAGAATTTGCTTATTTTTACTAATGCTAAATTACGTAATGCACGACTGTAATTAAGCTCACTATCCATATTGTAGAAGCTTATGATTACTACACTGAAATTGTTTTTTTGAGAAAAACGGTATTCTAAGTTATATCGTAATTCACCTAAAAGGTGACAGCCGGTTACAGGATCTGTGTTATTCAAATCATTTTGCACGAAGAAATAAATATAAAGTAAAGGTGCAAAACTTGCGGTACCTGTAAGTAATAATTCCGGATTAAAAAATTGAATACTAACTATGGCAACAGCAATTATAGGAAATAGTATCAGTAATCTAAATGTATGTATTGAAAAATAATCTTTAGAGATAATAGTAATGAATACATCTACTAAAATATATAAAAACATAACAACATATGTCAGATGTGTAAGGCTTCCCCTGTGGTATCCACTTGAATCATAATAGAATATAAGCTTAGTTGACGGAGAAGTTAATACTATCATGGCATATATAATATAGGGAATTAACATAAGCGCTAAAAACAACCTGTTATGGAACTGTGAACGTACGCTAGATTGAATTATATAATTGCAAAATAGTATAGGTATAAAGCATAAAGTTAAAAAATATGCGGTAGTAATTATAGTTGAAATAACTGTAGGTATAGTAGTATAATTATAAATACAGTATAAGGAGCACAAGTTAATAAACGTGTTGACACTTACACTGCCCACACATATGGTAAATGCTAATGAACGTTTAGTGTGGTAGCATTTTGAAGCAACAAGGGAAAAAGTAAGAACCAGTGATAAGGCAAATGCACTCACTTCTGCTAAAACATTATATTGCATACGATACGCTCCTTTCATATATAATTATTAAACATTATAACATATTTTGTTGAAATAGTAAATAAAATAAGAAAGGAAAAAATAAAATGATTATAGATTTTCATACACATATATTTCCGGATAAAATAGTAAAAGCAACCATAGAACAATTGGAGAATAAGGCTAATATAAAGGCATTTTGCGACGGAACACTAAAAGGTCTAAAGGATAGCATGTCAGTAGCAGGAATAGATTTATCAGTGGTTTTGCCGGTTGTTACAAAACCTAAACAATTTAAAACGGTTAATGATTTTGCTGTAGAGATTTCCAAGGAAAAAGGTATTTTATCATTTGGTGGTATACATCCGGATTCTGATAATTATAAAGAAGAATTAAAATATATAAAAAGTTTGGGATTGAAAGGAATTAAGCTTCATCCGGATTATCAGCAGGTTTTTGTTGATGACGAAAAAATGTTAAGGCTGGTGGATTATGCGGCAAATTTAGATTTATTAATAACTTTTCACGCAGGCCTAGATATTGGAATGCCTAGTCCGATACATTGTCCTCCAGATAGAGCAAATAAATTGTTAAATTTAATAGATTATGATAAAATAATATTGGCACACACAGGCGGTTTTGCCCAGTGGGATGATGTTGAAAAATATATTGTAGGCCGTAATGTTTATCTTGATATAAGTTATAGTTTAGGTTATATTAATGATGAACAGTTAATTAGAATTATTGATAAACATGGTGCGGATAAGATTCTTTTTGCAACAGATTCTCCATGGGGAGGTCAAAAAGAAACACTTGAAATGTTCAACAGATTAAATTTATCAAAGGAAGATAAAGATAAAATATTATTTGCAAATGCTTGCCAGTTGTTAGATTTAAGAATATAAATATTAATTTTTGGAATAATAATCTCGAATGATTATTTGCATTTGAGCGAAAGCAAATAGCTTTTAAGACAGATGCAGACCTAATGTTTGTATCATATCTTTTCGATAAGTCGCTCAGAAAAGGAGGTTATTATGAGAAAAGTAAAATATCT
>JAZQMK010000036.1:0-70261 GCA_045543455.1 Lachnospiraceae bacterium | reverse complement strand
ATATAACCGTTTCTTGATATTCTCTTTCGTTAGTATTTCTAACACCTCCTGTATTGTCCTTTTCTTCTATTATATTTTCACGGTTAGAAATGTCACTTTTTACAACCAGCTCTCTGCTACTTTTTAAAGTAACCATGGTTCTAACCTCACCGGCACCTTCAATAGCAGACAAAAAACTATTAAGACGCTCTTCTATCTGTGCTTCATAATTTTCCATTTCGACCTGATTATTTGATGTTACATTTACATTTTCGTTCTTTTTACTATTTGTCGGAAGACTTATTACCACAAACAAAACACCAAACAACAATATTAACACCAGTTTATTCTTTGTAAATATTTCTTTTTTCACTTTAGGTCTCCTTTAAATAAATAATCCCTTTATCCAGTTGATAAAGTCTGGCAATCTTTTCTTTTATTTCAATAAATACCGGACTTTCCACTTTGGGCGTATCCGTTATCATAATAAATACAGGTTTAATATCAGATTCTATATTTTTGATTTTGCTTATATAAATCTCAATTTTATCAATGGTGTAATCATTTTTATATTTTATATCAAATTTGTCCACTTTATAATCATATGCCTTTAAAATGTCATCAATCCCACTTTTAAATTCTTTGTTAAACTCACCTAAAATAATATTCTCTCTGTCTAATGCAGGCATTGCTTTAACATTAATGTTAAAATTTTTAAAATCTAACAACTTTGGAACAATACTTAATAAATTAATTATAAGCACCAGACCTAAAAATAATTTCACATAGCTTTTATATGAGTTTCCAGGGATAATATTAATAAATGTAGATGCAAGTAACATAAAGCCTGCCAATTCTAAAATATATTCCTTCATTACATACTCCCATAATAATTAGTATTTGTACCAACACAGATTATTGCTATTGTAATAAAAAACAGAATCATTGTTGTAGTCATAAGTCTTATAAGCATAACAATTCCATCAGCCACAACACTTATTGATTTTACAATTCGCGTATCACTTATTGGTTGTACAAGACCACTTACAAGCCTGTACATCAGTGATAATGTTACAAGCTTTATTATTGGAACCACAATAATTACAATTAATACTATGATTCCGGCAACGCCCATTGCATTTTTAACTACAGAAGCTGCACCCATAACAACTGAACTAGCTCCGCCAACCACATCACCCACTCCCGGAATTGCACTAATAGTCTTAGTAAGGGCATTTAACTTAGCTGAATCAACCATAGGGAGAACTATTCCCTGAACTACATTAAGCCCTATAACTCCTGCATATAAAGCCTTTATCATCCATTGATAAACATTCTTTAAAAAATCCGCAAATTTACTTAGGATTTCTTCCTTGTAAATGTTATTAATCAGATTTAAAATCACATAGAAATACACAAGTGGTAGCGCTAGATTAAGAAATATATATTCAATCATTCCTATAAGCAAAAATGTTGCCTCATAAAACGCTACCGCCGTTACACTTCCAGAGCATAATCCTACTGCTATAATAAATGTGGGCATCAAAACCTTCATAAACCCTAGTATGGCTTCTAAGCCTTCCTTTACAATTTCTGCTGATAAAATAAACCCATTTAGTAAAAGCGTTATTAGCAGCATATATGTAACATAAAATGCAGTTTCGGAAACTCCTGAGTTAACCATACTTTTTGTAATCTCTGTAAATATAGCTGCCACTATAACTAACACAATAATCTTAATTATAAGCTGTGAATTATTATTTATCTCATACAAAAACAATTCCTTTATGTATTTACCAAAATCGGCCCATAAATTTTTAAAATCGCCTTCTTTTAATGTGTTCACTAACTGTTCAAATCCAAACTTGTCCGAAAGCTTACTTTGATTCAAAAAGTCTTCGATTGCTTTATAGTCATATTCATACTCTTCACTCATTTTATAACTCCTTAAAAAAATCTGCCTATCATTTCAAGCAATGATAAAACTACAGGCATACTCATATAAACTATTGACACCTTAGCAAAGACCTCTATTTGTTGTGCAACAGATGAAAAACCTGCATCTTTACATATATTTCCAGCAAATTCACCTACATAGCTTATCCCAATCATTTTAAAAAGAATTTTTACATATTCACTATCTACATTTACAATATTTTCAATTCGATTAATTATTTCCATCACAGATGAAAGCTTACTTATAATAAAAAATACTATTATTATCGTAGCAGCCAGACTTAAAACAAATCCATATTCTGGTTTTGTCTGTTTTAAATATACTCCTAGAAATACTGTAATTACTCCTATAACCGCAACTTGAATCACCATATATTCACCTATAGTAAAAACATTTGCTGAATGGTTTTAAACAATTCAAGTATGTACGGTATTATCCAAAACAGTACGATTATAAGCCCTGCTAAAGATACTAAATATGCCTGGTCGTCTCTACCACTATGTTTTAAAACCTGATTTATGATTGACACAACTATTCCTACTGCTGCAATCTTAAATATCATATTTACTTCCACAATACCCACCTCTTTTTAGATAATCACAATCGTAATAAATATACATATGGTTGTATATAAACATTTATATACCTTACATTCCTCTTTTATTCTTTTACTTAGCTCTTCTATATCAGTCTCTAACTGACTTAAATATAGCTTTATATTATTTTCCTGTAGTTCAACATCCTGATACCCTAAAATATTTGCAAATTCTTTTAGTTTTTCCATATCCTCATGATTAAAACAGCTATCTTTTAAATATAAATCAATATTTTTATCAAATATTTCTCTGATATTTTTCTTGTCTAAGCTATCTATATCTATGGCAATAGCTTTAAAAAATTCTTTAAAAATGTCACCACACCTAAATGACAGTTCATAAAATGCTTCCCCTAAAGACATCCTTGAATAGCTTATATGATTTGCTGTTATATACAAATTCTTTTTAAGCTGTTTTAATGCTTCAAGCCTTAATTTAAGTTTATTTCCCTTATTACAGCCATATAAATATCCTGCTGCAATAATCATTCCTGCCCCTATTATTTTTAACATATCTTCACCCTATTTTTTGAAAATTCTCATCATATACAGCATCTATATTTCCCACACCATTTTCCTTCGATAAAACTATATATCTTTTAAACATACCATTAATATGAGTTTTACTTATTATATCCTCAATGTTTAAACCATGAATTGTAGCCAATATTACACACCCTGAATTAATAACATATTTCAAAGCCTCAATATCTTCTTTTTTGCCAATTTCATCCACGGCTATAAGATCCGGGGCCATGGAACGAATAAGCATAAGCATGCCTTCTGTTTTTGGACAGCAGTCAATTACATCTGTACGAATCCCTACATCATTTTGGGCCACACCTAAATAGCAGGCAGCTATTTCTGAACGTTCATCAACTATACCACACATATATCGCTCATCTGACAGTTGCCTTACTATATCCCTTAGTAAAGTTGTTTTTCCGCAACCTGGTGGTGAAATAATTAAAGTATTTAATAGCTTATTTTTCATATTTATATATTTAATAATTCTATTTCCACAGCCCTTTATCTCATGAGCTACTCGAATATTAATATATGAAATATTTTTAATTGTTTTGACATTCTCATTTTCCAAAACTGTTTTACCACATAATCCAATTCTATGACCACCATTAACAGTAATAAAGCCTTGTCGAATCTCTTCCTCAAAAGCATATAATGAATAATTGCTTATATATTCTAATGCCTCTTTTATTGTCGTTTTTGTAGCCACATATGTATCTTTAACTAATTTTTCAAATAGCCCGTTATCTGTTATAAAATACTGTTTATTGCCATATACTAAAATCGCAGGCTTATTTATACGTAATCGTATTTCACATAATTTTTCGAAATTAATATTCAATTTTAAAATTAATTTTCTTAAATCCGTTGGTAACAATCGTAATATTTCTTCCTTCTTGTCCATAATTTCCTGCTCCTTTCTCTCAAATATATGAAATATTTTTACCACTTATTCAACTTTTTTTGTTTACAGGTCTTATATGTTATATTGTCTATTATTACATTTATCTTCATCATCTTAATGGCAACTGCTAGCGAAAAACTAAATAATAGTATTGACACAATTTTCTTCAAATGATATAATATCATTTGTTCGCGGATGTGGCGGAATGGCAGACGCAGCAGACTCAAAATCTGCCGGGGGTGACCTCGTGAGGGTTCGAGTCCCTCTATCCGCATTAAAGAGCTCACAGTTAGTGAGCTCTTTTTTGTTGGTTTTTAAATAATAAAAAACAGGCATTATAAATGCCTGTTAATAATCATGAAATTAATAAAACTTTTTATTACCCCACATATTGCTTGCTTTTAAGTCTAAATATTCTGCATATGCTTTTTCAAGTATCTGCTTCTCATTAGGGAATTTTAATAAATGATATGCCTCATGGTACTTATAGTAGCCTGAATCAACAAAAAATTCTTCCTGTTGTGGCTTACTATAATAATTATTAGCCATCATAAGATACCAGTGTACTGTCTTATTAACCACGTCCTCGCTAGTACTAAATACATATTCACTTTTACCTACGTATTTCATAATCTTAGCACTAACTCCGGATTCCTCCTTAACTTCACGTGCTGCAGTCTCTTTATATTCTTCTCCCTCTTCTACTGTTCCTTTTGGGAGAACCCAGCCTTCATACCTATTCTTATAATTCTTGTAAAGAAGAAGTATCTTGCCTCTAAAAATAACCACACCACCACAGCTTGTTGCTTCTAACATCGCATATCCTCCTGTTTAATAGTGTGTGTTGTACAATTAGTAATAGTATACTCCTTTTCTTTAAAGTTAGCAAGTAAAATTTATTCAACACCACGTTCAAAATGACCTCTGGTATATTCACCAATCCCTTTATTTTCAAGAATTGCCCTAATCTGAGCTTCATTTTCAAATATAAAATCATATCTTATAGCTTTGCAATTTATATCCATAAGCTTGTCTTTCCTGTCTAGAAGTTGCATTGGAAGACTATTATATATAATATTATAACAATATTTACATACATTTCGCACTTTGAATTCCTTGCTATATCTGTCTTTTAAAACTAATATTTTTTCATTACCATCACAATAATAAGCTGTTTTATTAATACACTGGGCACTAATCATCAATGGTATATAAGAATATACTACTAATTCTCCTGCTTGTCTTAAATGCCTTAATTCATTATAATTTAGCTCCAATGAATATGTGATATCAGCAACACCCATATTTTTAAGTGCTTGTATTGAATAATCATTCATTACATGCATTGTAGTGTCTGTAACAATTTTACATTTTTTAGAAAGTAAATATGACATTTCTTCATAATTACGAACCAGATATCCATCCGGCTTATGAAGCTCATATTCATCTAAAATTTCAGTTCCATGACGTAAAATATATGGTAATGCAATAAATAACTCTACATTTTTATCATTACACTGCTTTTTATAGCTGTCTAATTTATTTATATCAAGCTTTTCACATTCCAAATAAATTCTTCTTACAAATTCATATTCTAATACAACTGATATATAATCCGGATTTAACAAAAGTACATTAATATTAGGTTTAATATCCGAATCCTTTTCAAATAAATATTCAGTTTTATTTATTATTACATCATTTACAACAGTAAGCTCGTCATATAGTCTTTGTAGTGCTTCTCTTCTTATGGCATTTAACTGTTGATTAGGTATAAATATATTATCAGACATATTTATATCCAATTTTGCAAATGTAAATGGTGTGTCGCCAGTTTTTAACAGTTGTTTCTTTATGCCATCAACTGTTGCAGACTGACTAATTGCCGCACCTACTATCTCTGATTCTAATGTAATTTCTTTATCTAAATAGCTTACACTAAAACTTAAAGGCTCATTCAAAATAGCTCTTAGGCTTCCATTAATATCTAGCTTTAATGACTTTTGAATAATATCCCTTTCTATATCTTCAATAAGCTTGTTATTTCTTGTACGATAAATATTTGATACATTGTTTAACTTAACAGTTTTAGGTAGTTTTATATCTACTATTGAGCCTTTATTAATTGCTTCTTTTACTGTATGTGTATATTCTTCGCTAATCTCTAAAACATCAAACTTATTAAGATTCTTATTAAGCTTCAGTTTAAGATTATTAGCTGATATATTTTTAATCTCACCAATTTTCACACCTTGGTGATTTGGTCTTTTTAAAGAAAGCATATCCGAACCGTTCTTTTGAACATAATATCCCTTAGTAAAATTACCTCTGTTAAAAATATCCATAAGCTTTTCAACATCAGCTTCATCGACTTTATAGCCTTCCTTACCTTTTTCTAAATATAAATCTACATATTTACGATAAATAGATGTAACCAATGCAGTATACTCTGCACTCTTCATACGACCTTCTATTTTTAAGGAATAGACTCCTGCCTCTAAAATATCTGGCAAAATATGAAGACTACACATATCTTTAGGACTTAAATAATACTTACTTTCCTTATTTAAAGAATACATAAGTCTGCATGGCTGTGCACATCTTCCTCTATTACCGCTTCTTTGACCTATAAGACTCGAAAAAAGACATTGTCCTGAATAACAATAACAAAGGGCACCGTGAACGAAGCTTTCTATTTCAACATCCACATTTTTATGTATGCTTTTAATTTCATCAAGACTTAACTCTCGTGCTGTTACTATTCTTGTTGCCCCTAAATCCTTTAACATTTTAACTCCATTTGCTCCTGTTAAAGTCATTTGTGTACTTGCGTGTATTGAAAGCCCTGGAAAATTATCCTTTAAAAATAAAAAAACACCCATATCCTGAACAATTACAGCATCTAAAGATGCCTGATACAAAGGCATAATATAATCATATAAATGCCTTTCTATCTCTTTATTTTTCAGTAAGGTGTTTACTGTCAGATACACCTTGCGGCCATAAAGATGTGCAACCTCAATAGCTTTAATAATCTCTTCTTTTGTGAAATTATTAGCATATGCTCTTGCTCCAAACATATCGCCGCCTAAGTATACCGCATCAGCTCCTGCATTAATCGCAGCTATGAAATTTTTATATGAGCCCGCTGGGGCCAAAATCTCTACATTTTTAATCATTTTTGCATATCTGAAAGCTCTGTTTCCAGGCGTACTATACTTTTTTGATAGTTTGTAATACTGTCCTGTAGGCTTTTAATCTCCTGTTCTAACGAATCAATCTTAATCTGTGCTGCTATCATCTCATGCTTTAAATCATAGATTTCTTTATCTTTAGATGTTACTTCACTCTCTAATGAATCTGTAAGCTTTTTAATCTTAAAATACTCGTCAGCAAGATTAATCTGAATAAGCATCTCCTGAATATCAACAGGCTGCTTTCTAAAATTATCTGATTGCTTTACTTCTGCAATTTTATTATTTATGTAGCTTGCTACCTTCTGTAAGTATTCTTCACTTTCGTAGCCACATAAAGTATACACTCTTCCATCAATTACTACTTCTGTATTATTTTTTCCTGCCATACCTGTCTCCGTTTCTTATATTTTTATTAATTATAACACACATTATTATATTTTAACAGTTCTTTTCAATACCAAGATGTGCATATGCCATATCGGTTACCATACGACCTCTTGGTGTTCTTACTATAAATCCATTTTGTATTAAATATGGCTCATATACATCTTCAACTGTAGCAACATCTTCGCCTAAGGAAGTAGCAAGTGTGTCTATACCAACAGGTCCACCTGCATATTTTTCAATAATTGAACTTAAAATCAACCTGTCATTTTTATCAAGTCCAAATTTATCTACATCTAGTAAATCTAATGCATAATCTGCCACTTCTTTTGTTATCGTACCATCATATTTTACCTGTGCAAAATCTCTTACTCTTTTTAGTAATCTGTTAGCAAGTCTTGGTGTTCCTCTTGAACGTCTCGCTAATTCATAAGCGCCTTCATTAGAAATCTCTACACCTAGAACCTTTGCAGAACGGGTAATAATCGTCTTTAATTCATCAACTGTATAGAATTCTAATTTACTAATTATGCCAAATCTATCTCTTAATGGTGCTGTTAAAAGACCTGCTCTTGTTGTAGCTCCTACAAGTGTAAATTTAGGCAAATCAAGTCTTATTGACTTAGCTGCCGGTCCCTTACCTATCATAATATCGATAGCATAATCTTCCATCGCTGGATAAAGCACTTCTTCCACCTGACGGTTAAGTCTATGTATTTCATCAACAAATAATACGTCACCCTGTGAAAGGTTATTAAGAATCGCTGCCATCTCTCCTGGTCTTTCTATTGCAGGACCAGAAGTTATCTTAATATTAACCCCCATCTCATTGGCTATAATTCCCGCTAATGTAGTTTTTCCAAGTCCTGGTGGTCCATAAAACAACACATGATCTAGTGAATCTTCTCTTGATTTTGCTGCTTCAATATATACTTTTAGATTCTCTTTTACTTTTTCCTGACCTATATAACTGTTTAAGTCCTCTGGTCTTAAATTATTTTCAATTTTTGTATCTTCATCAATAAATTCTGTAGTTATTATTCTTTTTTCCATACAATCACCTAAACTATATTAGTTTTTTTAATGCTTGTTTTAATATAGCTTCTGAATTAAGATTTTCTTTATTATCTACTGCATTTACTGCTTTAGCAGCTTCTGTACTACTATATCCTAAGGCAACTAATGCCATTATTGTCTCATTTTTAACATCAATATCTGTATCAGCATTTTTAGCAGAATATTCTTCATATCCACTTGTAACCGACACCTTATCTTTCAATTCAATTATAAGTTTTTGCGCTGTTTTACTTCCAATACCTGGTGCACTTGATATAAATTTTGCATCTGAGGCTAAAATAGCCATGCGCAAATCATTTGGTGTTATTGTTGACAAGATAGCTAATGCACCTTTAGGACCTATGCCATTAACTGTCAACAACTGCTTAAAAATGTTCAAATCATCTCTTGTTAAGAATCCATACAGACTTATATCGTCTTCTCTTACATACATAAATGTATATATTTTTACCTGATTTCCTACGGAAGGTATGTTTGACAACAATGTCAATGGAACCTTTATATTAAATCCCATATTATTATTCTCTACTACTATAGTGTCATTTATTATTTCTACTAATTCACCTTTTATGAATGATAACATTGTATATACCTTCTTACTCTTTTTATTACTATTCCACTTATCATTCCAACTAAAATACCACTTATAATACCTGAAATAATAAGAATTGGCAAATAATACATAACGCTTATATTTAATAAACTAATCGCTACGATAATCTGCCCCATATTATGAAATACGGCGCCCATAATACTAACGCCTATAATGGAACCAATCTTTAATTTTTTTAAAATGCCCATAATAAGCAAACTTAAAATTCCACCTGCCATACTAAAAAGCATACTGTATCCTGTTCCAAATAATATACCTACTAAAAAAACTCGTATAAGACTTATAAAAGTTGCAGCCTTAAAGCCATATTCATATAAAGCCAATAAGACCACAACATTTGCAAGGCCAAGCTTGACCCCGTAAACACCTATGCTTACAGGGAGCATAGCCTCTATATAACTCATAACCATAGCAAGTGCAATAAGAACTGAGTAGTGAGCGACCTTTTTTGCCATATGTGCCTCCGCTAATTAATATTTATTATTAATTTGTGTGGCAGACATACTATATTTTGCTCTGAAAGATGTATCTTCCCCTGCTTAATACAGGTATGATTATCACAATCAGCGTCTTCCACATATACTTTTCCTTTAGATATAACAACTTTATTATATCCGTATTCTGTTCTTACTTCTAATTCCTGATCTTTATCTAAATCAAGTTCGGTATACACAGCACCATCAACTGTTATAACCACCTTTTTACCGTTTTCTTTTAAAAACACGTTATAGCCTATAAAAATCAATAGTGCCGCTGCTAAAAGTATACCTATTAATATAAAATCCTGTTTTTTCAAATCAATCCATCCTGTCTTTTTTATAAATGGATAGCCTTTGTAGGACATTTTTCGGCACATTTGCCACATCCTGTACACTTAGAATAATCAATAGTTGCTAAATTATTCTCAACTGTAATTGCACCAAATTCACACTGCTTTGTACAAAGCATACATCCGATACAACCTACTGAGCAGGCTTTCTTAACAACTACACCTTTATCCTTTGAATTACACTGTACTCTTACATTTGATGTTACCGGAACTAAATCTATTAAATGTCTTGGACATACAGAAACACACTTTCCACAAGCCTTACATTTATCCTGATTTACCTTAGCAATACCATTAACAATTTCAATTGCTCCAAAATCGCAAACATCCTTACATTCACCATAGCCTAAACAACCATATGAACATGTCTTTGGTCCGCCACTTGGAACTAATGGCATAACGCTACATTTCTTTTCTCCGTAATAATTAAAGCTTTCCTTTGCTTTTTCGCAATCACCTGCACATTTTACAAATGCTGCTAATTTAACGCTATCGCCAACTTCTGCACCCATAATTGCCGCAATATTAGCTGCTGCTGTTTCACCGCCAACAGGACATCCGTTAACAGGTGCTTCACCATTTGCAATAGCCTTTGCAAGACCGTCACAGCCTGCATATCCACAACCACCACAGTTGTTACCTGGTAATTCAGCTCTAATTTGTACTTCTTTTTCATTAACAGGTACTTTAAATTTTTCAGCTGAAATTCCTAAAAATAAACCTATAAGGATTCCAAGTCCACCTACAACTGCTGCTGCAATAAGTATTCCTTCCATGTCTTATCCTCCTTATAATCCTGAAAATCCCATAAACGCAATAGACATAAGACCTGCTGTTAATAAAACAATAGGCATACCCTTAAATGGCTTTGGAATATCATTAAATTCGATTCTTTCTCTAATACCGGCCATAATTACAATTGCAATTGTAAAACCAACTGCTGTAAATGCGCCATTTACTAAAGATTCTAATAAATTATAACCTTCTTGTACATTAATAATTGCAACACCTAAAACTGCACAGTTTGTTGTAATAAGTGGTAAATATACACCCAATGATTCATAAAGTGAAGGACTTGCCTTCTTTAAGAACATTTCTACAAACTGAACTAAAGCTGCAATTACTAAAATGAATACTATAGTATTTAAGTATTCTAAATTTAATGTCACTAAAACAAAATCATAAATTACTTTTGTAACTACTGACGATATGGAAATAACGAAAAATACCGCTGCACCCATACCTACTGCAGGTCCGACCTTCTTAGAAACGCCAAGGAAAGGACATAGACCTAAAAACTGACTTAATACAACATTGTTAATTAACGATGCTGTTATGGCAATCATAATAATCTCTTTCATTTATCCTTCCTCCTATTCTTTATCTGCTAATGCACGACCTGCACATAATGTGTTACCACATCCTGCACAACCATCTGTTGGACATGCTTGATTTTCTTTTTGTGGTTTACCTTCTTTTAACTTGTTTTGAATTGCAACAAGACAAGCTAATACAAAGAATGCACCAGGAGCTAATACAAATATTGCTGCTGGCTGGTAGCCTAAATCAATAAGACCTAAATCTTTATCAAATAAAGTACCTGCACCAACAAACTCTCTAAATCCACCTAGGATTGTAATAGCTATTGTAAATCCAAGTCCCATACCAAGACCATCAAAAATTGATAAAATAGGACCATTCTTTGAAGCATATGATTCAGCTCTACCTAAAATAATACAGTTAACAACAATAAGTGGTATATAAATACCAAGTGAACTATATAAACTTGGAATAAATCCTTCTAATAAGAACTGTACCATAGTAACGAATGAAGCAACAATAACAATATATGCCGGCATTCTTACTTTATCAGGAATAACCTTTCTAAGTAAAGAAACGAAAAGGTTAGCCATTACAAGAACTACTGTTGTTGTAAGTCCCATACCCATACCATTAGTTGCACTAGTTGTAACCGCAAGTGTAGGACACATACCAAGCATTAATACAAATGTTGGATTTTCTTTAATTATACCATTATATAATCTTTCTAAACATTTACTCAATGCTAACACCTCCATTTGCTTCTAAATATGCATATACAGCCAAAGCACTATTAACGCCCTGTGTCATTGCATTTGTTGTAATTGTAGCACCACTTATGGCACTTATTTCATTATCAGCAGACGCATCACCCTTTACATAAATAAAAGCTGGAACCTTCTTATTTGCGTACTGACCATAGAATTTTGAATCTTTAGCCTTCATACCAAGACCTGGTGTTTCACTTATGGAAAGAATTGAAATACCATTAACAGTACCATCCTTTTGAATACCTACTGTATATTTAATATCTCCACCATATCCTGATGAAACTGCTGTCATAACGTAGCCTAAAATATTTTTATTTTCATCAACTGCAACTAAAACCTCTTCAACTGATGCTGTTAAACCTGCATCTTTAATAATTTTAGCTGTATCAATTGCATCCTTTGGCGCAACAAAGTCATTAGCTGTTGAAAATACTTCTTTGCAAGCTTCCTTCTTTGCTCTAGCCTGTTCTTTTGCAATAGGCTCCTTAGTAATGTCATAAACAAAACCAAGTAAAAGGCCTGCAACTAAAGTAATTACACAAAGTATAAGAGAATCTTTAATAATTGATTTCATATTATTTGTCCTCCTTCTTTGCTTTTTTAATACCAAATGCTCTTGGTACTGTAGCCTTTTCAATTAATGGAACTAAAAGGTTACCAAAAATGATTGCATATGATACACCTTCTGCTGAACCACCAAACAATCTAAAGATACCTGTTAAAATACCTAAGATAATACCAAATACAATTCTACCATTTGGTGTAACCGGTGAAGTTACATAGTCAGTTGCCATAAAGAATGCACCTAACATTAAACCACCACCACAAAGATGTGCAGCTATGTATTCAACATCAAAGCCGTTACCGCCAAATATAATAATAAATACTGTAAATGTTAAAATGTAAGCTAAAGGTATTCTTAAGCTGATAATCTTTCTTACTACAAGGTATAAAGCACCAATAAGTATAAATAATGTTGATGTTTCACCAATTGTACCAGCTGTCTGTCCAATGAACATATCTAAAATATCAACCTTGCCACCATCCTTTAAAACTGCTAAAGGTGTAGCTCCTGTTACAGCATCATATGTAAAGCTTGTCATCTGACCTGTAAAGGAAATAAGTAAAAAGCATCTTGCTGCAAGCGCAGGATTCATAAAGTTCTGTCCTAATCCGCCAAACAACTGCTTAACTACAATTATTGCAAATAAACAAGCAATAATAACCATACCAATAGGTAATGTATGTGGTACATTTAATGCAATAAGTAAACCTGTTACTGCCGCACTTAAATCTCCAACTGTAACTTTCTTATGCATAAAAAATTCATACAAACCTTCTGCTGCAACACAAGTTACAATTGCTACTAAAATAATAATTAACGCTTTGTATCCGAAGTTATAAATACCAAATATACTAGCAGGAGCTAACGCAATTAAAACATCTCTCATAATGCTTGTAGTTGTGTCCTTAGCTCGTATATGAGGTGAAACTGATACATTTAATAAATCGCTCATGATCTCATCCACCTTTCTTACTTTCTCATGCTAGCCATGATATTTCTTCTCATAGCCTTAATATTCTGTGTTAAATGTCTCTTGGCAGGACAAATATAAGAACATGAACCACATTCTACACATTCCATACCATTTAATTTCATAAAGCCCTCTTTGTCGCCTCTTTGTGCTAAAGCTGCAAGCTTTGATGGTATAATTCTCTCTGGGCAGGCATCTACACATCTGCCACATCTTATACATGCACTTGGGTCAACCTTAGCTACATAGTCTTCTTCTAAAACAAGAAGTGATGAACTACCCTTAGTTACAGGTACATCAAGAGAAGACATAGCAAATCCCATCATAGGACCACCCGAAATAAACTTCTTTGCTTCTTCCTTAAGTCCACCTGCCGCTTCAATAAGCTGACGATAATTCATACCAAGATATACATAGAAGTTACCAGGCTTGTTAACTAAAGCACCTGTAACTGATACAATTCTCTTAGTTAATGGCCAACCTTCCACAACTGCATTGTAGATTGAAACAATCGTATCCACGTTGTGTACGATACAGCCTGCATCTGCAGGAAGCATCTTAGAATTAATCTCTCTCTTAGTTGTGGCATAAATTAAAGTACGCTCACCACCCTGTGGATATTTTGCCTTAACCGGCTTAACACTAATTCTTTCTTCATTTTTAACAAGCTCTGAAATCTTCTTAATTGCTTCAGGCTTATTATCTTCAATTGCAATATATCCAACTGCATTTTTAAATAATTTTAAAACAATCTTTAAACCGCCCACAACCCTTTCAGGTTCTTCTAACATTCTTCTGTAATCTGATGTTAAATACGGTTCACACTCAGCACCATTTACAATGATGTATTCAATTGCATCAATGTTCTTAGGTGTAAGTTTTACATTAGTAGGGAAGCCTGCACCACCCATACCTACAACACCTGCATCCTTAACAATGTTACGGATATCGTCCGGTGTCAATTGTTCTAATGGTTTTGTATTAGCCGAATAATCAACTGTCTTATACAGACCATCATTTTCAATTACAATGGAATTAACCATCCCACCTGTGGCAACCAGTCTTGGTTCAATTGCCTTAACTGTACCTGAAACCGATGAATGGATATTAGCAGAAATAAAACCTGTAGCCGAAGCTATAAGCTGTCCTTCTAATACGTAATCCCCCTTTGCAACAACCGGAGTTGCCGGAGCACCAATATGCTGAGATAATGGATAAACCATATCACCTTCAGGCTTTAACTCTACGATGGCACAATCTTTTGAAAATTCTTTTCCATCGTGTGGATGAACTCCACCCTTGAAAGTTAATTTGCTCATTTTTTTAAACCTTCTTTCTCTTTTATTCGGTCATAAAAGCCTACTATAATTTTACCTTAAAATCCAAGAAAAATCTACTTTTTTTTACAATAAAAATATTATATAATTTAGTACATAAGATTTCATTAGGAGAAAATTGTAAATGCAGATAATTAAAGAAAAAATACAATCAAATTTGGACATTTGTTCCCTTCTAAAACTTGATAAAACTGAATTAGTTATATTTGACATTGAAACAACAGGTCTCTCAGCTAAAAATTCAAATATTTACCTTATCGGTTACATACTTTTTTCTGAAAATGGATTTGAACTGCGCCAGCTATTTGCTGAATCCTACGAAGACGAACCTCTTTTACTGGAAAAGTTTTTCAAAGATATTAAGGATAAGCTCTATATTATATCTTATAATGGCAATGGCTTTGATATACCTTATATTGACAACAAAGCTGAATTTTACAATATTCCTAACAGGCTTTCAAGCTACGAAAGCATAGATTTATACCGTATGGTTAAGAAATATAAGCATCACTTTAATCTCCTTAGTTACAAGCAGCCAAACATAGAAGATTTTCTAAACATCCCAAGAAAGGATACCTTAAATGGCGGTATACTTATTAATTATTATAAGGAGTATGTAAAAACAAAGTCTACTAACCTTTATGAACCACTTATCCTTCATAATCATGATGACCTTATTGGTCTTTTTGATATTATTGAAATTATAAAATATATAAATGTATTTAAAGGTGATTTTGAAAATGTAACTGTAACAGATTTTTCCTCGCATATAATAATAACTGCACATTTAAAATATACCTTACCTACTCCCCTTTCATCAAATGGTGATTATTATTATCTAACCTTGTCAGACAATATACTAAAATGCAAAATCTCAGTAAATGAGACCACTCTAAAACATTTTTTTGATAATTACAAGGATTACTACTATCTCCCTGCCGAAGACAATGCCATTCACAAAAGTCTTGGCGAGTATGTAGATAAGACATATAGACAAAAAGCTACAAAACAAAACTGTTATATAAAAAGACAATCTCGCTTTATCAAAAATCCGGGACTTACAGACATAGCAACTTACGGTATGGATTATTCAAGTAGAAATGAATATGTAGAGTTAAATGAGGAGTTAAATGAGGAGTTAAATATCACTGAGTATCTAAAGAAGATTTTATAATTACAAAAACGGAGCATATCAAAAAAACTACCGCAAAATGCGATAGTTTTTTGTTTATCATCAATTTTTCTTATAAAAGAACGACTTATGCGAAGTAAAGTTAAAATCCCTATACTTCATAATCTGTTCCGTGCTTCCTATAAACAGATATCCACCGGATCTTAAAGAATTGCTAAACTTGCCATATATAGCCTCCTTAGCTTCTTCTGTAAAATATATCAACACATTTCTACAAACAATTAAATCATAATTAGTTGGATATGGATCAGCTAATAAGTCATGACGCTTAAATTCAACACACTGCTTAATGTTGTCATTAATTCTATATGTTGTATCGTTAAGCTTGGTAAAATGTTTGCTAAGTAAATCCTTAGGCACATTTTTTACACTATTAGCCTGATATACACCAGCCTTAGCCGATTCAATAATCTTAGTATCTATATCTGTTGCAAATATCTTAATCTTATTAAGTGGAAAATATTTTGAAAGAAGCAACACTAATGTATAAGGCTCGTCACCTGTCGAACATGCAGCACTCCAAACCTTAAGCTGTTGTGTATTGTTAGGCGAAAGCTCTGGTAATACTGTTCGTTCTAAAACATCCCACTGTAATGGATTTCTGAAAAATTCTGATATATTAATTGTCATATAACTCAAGAATTCATCATAGACATCTTTCTGAGTTTTAATAGCTTGAAAGTATCCTGTATATCCATTATAACCTTTACGATTGATAAGTGTATCCAGTCTTCTTTTCATCTGCTGTTCCTTATAGGAATTAAGATCAATACCGGAATATTTTAATATATTAGCTTTAAATTCTTCGTAACTTCCCAGCATAAAAATCTCCATTCTGAAGAATTGTTATTCTGCTGTCTCATCTGCTACAGCTTCTTCTACAACTTCTTCTGCAACTTCTTCCTTTACAGGTTCAGGTAAAAGAGCCTTAATACTTAAGCTGATCTTCTTTTCTTCTAAATCAAAATCAACTACCTTAGCTGTAATTTCCTGACCTACTTTTAATACATCTGCTGGCTTTTCAACATGTTCTCTTGCAATCTGTGAAACATGTAATAAACCATCAATACCTGTCTCTAATGCGATAAATGCGCCAAAATCAGTCATTCTTGCAACTGTACCTGTTACTTCTGTACCAACTGCATATTTGTTTTCAGCATCAATCCATGGATTCTGATCTTCATATTTAAGACTTAATGCAATCTTCTCGCCTGAAATCTCTTTGATGTATGACTTAACAGTATCGCCAACCTTGAATAACTTCTTAGGATTCTCGATTCTGCCCCATGACATCTCTGAAATATGTAATAAACCATCTGCTCCACCAAGATCAATGAATGCACCGAATTCTGTAATGTTCTTAACAACACCTTCAACTGTCATTCCTTCTTTAATCTTTGCGAATAATTCTTTTTGTTGTTCAGCCTTCTTAGCTACGATAAGCTGCTTGCAATCACCGATAATTCTTCTTCTCTTTGGATTGAATTCGCTGATTACAAATTCAACTTCAACACCTGCATATTTTGATAAATCTTTCTCATATACATCTGATACAAGACTAGCAGGAATAAATACTCTTGTTTCATCAACGATTACGCTTAAACCGCCTGATAAAACTTCATTAACTTCAGCCTTAAGAACTTCCTTATTGTTGAAAGCTTCTTCAAGTCTCTTGCTTCCGTTCTCAGCTACAAGTCTCTTGTATGTTAATAACACCTGACCTTCTCCATCATTAACTTTTAAGACTTTAGCCTGCATTGAATCACCTACAGAAATAACTGTACGAAGGTCTATATTTGGTGTGTTTGTGTACTCGTTACGCGAAATAATACCGTCTGCCTTGTAGCCAATATTTAAGATGATTTCATCTTCTTTGACGCCAATAACAGTGCCTTCTACAACCTCTCCTGTATGAATTGTCTTAAGTGTGCCTTCCAGCATTTGTTCAAAACTTAACTCTGACATTAGTATGAACCTCCTCAATAATATTTTTTGGGGTTGACGCCCCTGCTGTAATACCTATACTATCTGAATTCTTATAAAGACTCATATCAAGATCATTACAAGTTTGTACATAGGCAGTATTATCACATTCGCTCTTACATATCTCGTAAAGCTTGCGGGTATTAGAACTGCTCTTAGAACCTACAACAATCATGGCATCAACAGATGCCGCTAATTCTCTAGCTTCTTTTTGTCTATCCTGCGTTGCATTACAAATAGTATTACGAACAATAACATTGTAACCTTTTTTAACAAAAATTTCAACTAAATCTTGAAATTTCTTGTAATTAAATGTCGTTTGGGATACAATACTTATTTTTTTATTTTTTTCTATATTCAAATTTTCTATCATTTGAGCATCATCAATTACAACTGTATCAGAATTTGACCATCCCTTTATGCCTTCTACTTCAGGATGTCCTTCATTACCAATAATTACGATAAAGTCGCCATTATCACTTGCTTCTTTCACAATATTATGAATTTTTTTAACAAATGGACATGTGGCATCAATTATATTAACCTTTTTTTCTTCAAGTAAATCGTATACCTGCTTTGCCACACCATGAGATCTTATAATTACTGTAGAATTTTCTTTAACACAACCTAACTGGCTTTCATCTTTAAGAGCTATTACACCTTGCTTTTCTAAATCCTTTACAACCTCTTCATTATGAATTATAGGACCTAAGGTATAAACATTCCCTTTATCTACATTTTCGTAGGCTATATCAACTGCTCTTTTGACACCGAAGCAAAAGCCTGCTGTTTTGGCAAGCCTGACCTTTGTAAGTCTGATGATTTTTTCAGTCACTTCATCAATTGTCATATCTGAAGAATCAATCAAAATAGCATCTTCAGCCTGTCTTAATGGAGAAATATCTCTATTCATATCCCTATAATCTCTGTCTTCAATATCCGCCTTAATATCTTCTAGATTGCAAGGCTCATTTTTTTCAAGCAGTTCTTTGTATCTTCTTTGAGCTCTTGCTTCTACACTAGCAGTAAGGTATACCTTTACATCTGCATCTACAAGTACCATAGTACCTATATCTCTGCCATCCATTACCACATTATTAGTCTTACCCAGTTTTCTTTGAAGTTCAACCAGCTTTTCTCTTACTTTTGCATACGCACTTGTAACAGAGGCTGTGTTGCCAACCTCTTCTGTTCTTAAAAATGCAGTTACATTTTCATCATTCAGATACACCTGTTGTGCATCATTTTCATATTTGATTGATATATCAATATTGTTTACCGCCTTATTTATGGCATCTTCATCCTTTATATCAATACCATTTTTAACAAAATACAAAGCCATAGCTCTATACATAGCACCTGTATCAACATAGATATAATCAAGTTGCTTTGCCACACGCTTTGCTATTGTACTTTTACCTGCGCCTGCAGGTCCGTCTATTGCTATCTGATAAGACATTTTACATTTCCTCCTAATCTGATGATGCTACTTAAGTAGTCCCGCAACATAACCTGTAGCCCAGGCTATCTGCAAATTATGTCCACCGGTAAGTGCATCTAAATCAAGCACTTCTCCGACAAAATATATATCTTTAATTAATTTTGATTCCATTGTTTTAGGATTAATCTGCTTTACATCAATTCCACCCTTTGTAATGATAGCTTCATTATAATCTCTAAGGCCTGTAAGTGTCAATTCAAAGCCTTTAATAAGCTTTACCAAATTTTCTCTTTGAGTCTTAGATATTTCATTAACCTTTTTTTCAGGAGAAATACCACTGCGTTCTATAATTACACTAATTAATTTTGATGGTAACAGCTTATCTAATGAATTTTTAAACTGCTTATTTTTAAACTCCTCAAAATCTCTTAATATACGCAAATCTAATTGTTCAAACGTAAGAGCAGGCTTTAAATCTATAATTAATTTAAGAGTTTTTTTACGAAGTATTGGTGCAATATAGCTGCTTGCACTTATTATAACCGGTCCGCTTACACCAAAATGTGTAAACAGCATTTCGCCAAACTCTCTATATACTTCTTTTTCATTATCTAAAATTCTTATCTCAATATTTTTAAGGCTTAAGCCCTGCAATTGTCTTGCATAAGCTTCTTTTACATTAAACGGCACTAACGATGGGTATAGTGCTGTAATATTATGTCCACATGCCTTTGCAAATTCATATCCATCTCCGGTAGAGCCGGTGCTTGGATATGAAAGTCCACCTGTTGCAACAATAAGCTTATCTGCATATAGCTTTTCGCCCTTTGATGTTACCACATATGAAAATGTACCATCTGCTGTTACAACCTGCTTTACAGTGGTATTATATAGTATATCAATGCCCAAATTTCTAATTTCTCTTGATAAAGCAGTAATTACATCTGAAGATTTATCGCTTTCTGGAAATACTCTGTCTCCACGCTCTATCTTAGTTCTAAGTCCTAACTCCTCAAAAAATCCAATTGTATCCCAATTTGTAAATTCATTATAAGCACTATATAAAAACTTAGGATTACTTGTAATTGAAGCAAATAAATCTTCTGTAGCACATGCATTTGTTATGTTACAACGACCTTTACCTGTTATATATAATTTTTTTCCGATTTTCTCATTCTTTTCTATAAGTTTTACCTTATGTCCATTTCTTGCGGCAGTAATCGCAGCCATACAGCCTGCGGCGCCGCCACCAATAACTATTACTTTCATATAATTCCATCCTATCTTAAAAGGCGAAACGCATAAATGCATTTCGCCTTATAAAATACATATTATACCGGATATGCTTTATTTTCGTTATCCGCAACGTTAGCATCAACCTTTGTCTGTTGTGCTTCTCTGTATTTAAAGAATTCTGTTGCTACTGCTGGGAATAATGCGTATGATAATACGTCTTCATCCTGTTGCTTGTATTGTGCAACTTCCTTCTCAAACTTTGCAAGCTGTGGCTCGATTAAATCAGCCGGTCTGCATGTAATTGGTTCTACATCGCCAATACATTTCTTTTGAACTTCAGGGTTAAATGGCTTAATTGTCTGACCAAATTCACCTGAAAGAATCTTCTTAGATTCCTTAGTTGCAATCTTGTATCTTTCACCATTGATTACATTTAATACAGCCTGTGTACCAACAATCTGTGATGAAGGTGTAACAAGTGGTGGTTCACCAAAGTCCTTACGAACATTTGGAATTTCTTCTAATACTTCATAATACTTATCTTCTGCCTTGAAATCCTTAAGCTGTGATACAAGGTTAGAAAGCATACCACCTGGTACCTGATATAATAAAGTCTTAATATTAACACCCATAACCTTTGGATTTAAAAGACCTGTCTTTAATGCTTCTTCCTGCATTGGTCTGAAGTAATCAGCGATTTCAGCAAGTAAGTTCTGATCAAATCCAGTATCATATTCAGTTCCCTTAAATGTCTCAACCATAACTTCTGTAGCTGGCTGGCTAGTACCCAAAGCAAATGGTGACATAGCTGTATCAATAACATCTACACCAGCTTCTACAGCCTTTAAATATGTCATTGAAGCAACACCTGATGTGTAGTGAGTATGAAGCTGAATTGGTAAGTTTGTTCCTGCCTTTAACGCTTCTACTAATTCTGTAGCCTTATATGGTAATAATAAACCTGCCATATCTTTGATACAGATTGAGTTCGCACCCATATCTTCAATCTTTTTAGCTGTTTCTTTCCAGTAATCTAATGTATATGCATCACCTAATGTATATGATAATGCAATCTGAGCATGACCA
This sequence comes from Lachnospiraceae bacterium, assembly GCA_045543455.1. Lineage (GTDB taxonomy): Bacteria > Bacillota > Clostridia > Lachnospirales > Lachnospiraceae > SIG291. Next base: position 48,298 of record JAZQMK010000036.1, on the reverse strand, counting down.
TTTTCCTTGTTAGCAGCCTTAACAGCTGTTTCTAAGTTACGAAGGTCATTGAAGCAGTCAAAAATACGAATGATATCAATACCATTTGCAATTGACTTTTGAACAAAGTATTCAACAACATCATCTGAATAATGGTTATAACCTAAAATATTCTGACCTCTGAATAACATCTGTAATTTTGTGTTCTTAAATCCATCTCTTAACTTTCTAAGTCTTTCCCATGGATCTTCCTTTAAAAATCTAAGTGATGCATCAAATGTAGCACCGCCCCAGCATTCTACTGAATGATAACCAACCTTATCCATCTTGTCGATGATAGGTAACATTTGTTCTGTTGTCATTCTTGTAGCAATAAGTGACTGGTGAGCATCACGCAATATTGTTTCTGTAATTTTAATTGGTTTTGCCATTTATATGTCCTCCTTAAGAAATACCAAATATCGCCATAAATGTACCTGCTGCAACCGCTGTACCAATAACTCCGGCAACGTTAGGTCCCATAGCGTGCATTAACAAGAAGTTAGTAGGATCTGATTCCGCACCAACCTTTTGTGATACTCTGGCTGCCATAGGAACCGCAGAAACACCTGCTGAACCAATAAGCGGATTAACCTTTCCGCCTGTAATCTTACACATAAGCTTACCAAATAGTACACCCGCAGCTGTACCAAAGGCAAATGCGATAAGACCAAGAGCTACAATCTTTAATGTTGTAAGCTTTAAGAACGCTTCTGCGCTTGTTGTAGCACCAACTGATGTACCAAGTAAAATAACTACTATGTACATAAGTGCATTAGAAGCTGTTTCTGTAAGCTGTTTAACAACACCTGATTCTCTAAATAAGTTACCTAACATCAACATACCAACAAGTGGTGCAGTTGTAGGTAAAATAAGCACTACTACTGTTGTAACAACTATAGGGAATAAAATTTTCTCAAGCTTAGATACAGGTCTTAACTGTTCCATCTTAATTTTTCTTTCTTTTTCAGTTGTTAATAATCTCATAATAGGTGGCTGGATAATAGGTACTAACGACATATATGAGTACGCCGCAACCGCAATTGGACCCATAAACTCTGTCTGACCAAGCTTACCAGCTAGGAAAATTGATGTCGGACCATCAGCGCCACCAATAATAGAGATAGCTGCCGCTGCCTTATCATTAAAGCCCATTAAAATAGCCATAAAGTATGCTGCGAAAATACCAAACTGTGCTGCAGCACCTAATAAAAAGCTCTTTGGATTAGCAATAAGTGGACCAAAGTCTGTCATGGCACCTACGCCTAAGAAGATAAGGGAAGGAAGAATACTCCATTCATCCAACAAGTAAAAATAATGTAACAAACCGCCTACACCATTTTCAGCATCATGTGCACTAAGCATGATATCAGGATATAAATTAACTAAAAGCATACCAAAGGAAATTGGTACTAAAAGTAATGGTTCATATTCCTTTTTTATTGCAAGGTATAAAAATACAAATGCAACAAATACCATTAAATAGTTGCCCCATGTTAAATTAAAAAACGCTGATTGATGTATGAGGTTTTCTAATGTTTCCATAATTCCGTTCATCTTGAAACCTCCAAATTGTTAATCAATTAGTTTAATGTAGCTAATACGTCACCTGTATCAACACTTGAACCTGCTGATACATCAACACTTGCGATTGTACCATCCTGTGGTGCAACGATATCATTTTCCATTTTCATAGCTTCAAGAACGAATATTACATCACCTTTCTTAACTGCCTGTCCTACACTTGCTGAAACCTTTAAAATCTTACCTGGCATTGGTGAATTAACTTCTACTGAACCCTTTGAACCTGATGCAACCGGAGCCTTAGCAGCTGGTGCTGGTGCTGCCGCTGGAGCTGCTACTGGTTTAGCAACTGGTGCTACTGATTTAACAACTGGAGCTACTACACCGCTTGATGCTCCTTCTTCTACTACAACATCATATGTGTTGCCATTAACTGTAATTGTATAATTCTTCATAAAATTTCCTCCTACATAGCATTCTGCCATTTACTTCTATTAGATTTTTTAATTGTTCTTACTACTAAACCTTCTGTGCTGCCACCCTTACTGCTTTCATATGCTGTAATAGCTGCTGTTATAACTGCAACAAGTTCTAAATCATCAGATAAATCTTCTTCTTTTTGAACTATCTGTGCTATTGTATTATCAATGGCACTGTCTGATACAGTAACTTTTTCTTTCTTTGGTGCTCCTTTTGCAAATACATTAACATATTTTAACATTGAGATAATAATAATTATTATTATAAGTACTGTAAATACAGTTCCCATACCTAAAAGTGTATTAACACCGGCTTTTTTCATCTTTTCATTGAAAGTATATTCAGGATTAAATGAAGCGGATGGTTCATCTTCAGCCATAATACATACATAATCTGCCTTTCTGTCAGCAAACTGTGCTTTAATTGTTACTGTAATAGCTTCTTCATTTGAAGCAACCTTTACATCAAGAATTTCTTTAAAAACACCAAGCTCTTCATATGAGGTCTGCCATGATTTCAAAGTGTTAACAAGTATTGAAAGTGTCTTTTTAGCAGACGCGTCATTGCTTTGGCTCATCTGTTTTTCATAAAAATCAATTCTTTCAGTAATAAGCTGATCTGTTGTCAGACTTACTGTTTCGCTAAAGAACGATTTAATCATATCCTCTACTGCAACCTTTTCAGCTGCAGATAATTCATAATTCTCTTTTTTATTAGAATCAGAACAGCCAAACATAGACAGTACAAGGGCCATAACGCATACTAAAATAAATAATCTTTTCTTCATGCTTTCAGCCTCCATTATTATATTGTACCGTGCTTCTTACTTGGACGGCTCTCTCTCTTTGTAAATAACATTTCTAATGTAGCGATTAAATATTTTCTAGTTTCAACCGGCTCAATTATGCTATCTACATATCCTCTTTGTGCTGCTGAATTTACACTTGCTTGTAACTCTTTATACGAAGCTACCTTAGCAGATAATTCTTTGTTGAAATCTTCAGAAGCCTTTAATTCTTCACTATACATAATCTTAGCTGCCTGAGTAGCATCCATCATACCAATTGAAGCCTGTGGCCAAGCAAATACCATATCAGCACCTGTAGCCTTAGAATTCATTGTTACATATGCACTGCCGAATGCTTCGCCTACAATTACATTAACCTTAGGAACAGTTGCATTTGCAAATGCATATGTTAATTTAGCAGCAGCCTTTGCAATTCTCTTTTCAGAGCATACTGTAGCTTCAAATCCTGTAACATTTGTAAATGAAACTACCGGAATATTAAATGCGTCACAGAAATTAATAAATTCAGCAGCTTTTTCGCAAGCTCTTGGAGTTAATACTGAATCAAATTTTTCTGCCACATTACCTTCTTCATCATACATCTCAGTTCTGTTAGCAACAACACCAACTGTTGTACCATTTAACTTAATGAAACCTGTAACCATTGACTTAGCATAAGCTGCCTTAGTCTGGAAAAATACATTATTATCAGAGATGTCTGCAAGCATAATTGCTGCATCCTTAGCCTCTGCTACGATATTATCACATAATCTGTTTAAGTCATCTTCACATACATCATAAGACATATCATCTTCATTGTTGGCAGGAAGCATTGAAACTAATTGTCTAATCTGTGCAAAAACTTCTGCTTCGCTACCTGCAAAATCTACAAGACCGCTTTCTTCACTTTGGAATTTTGCTGAAGCTGAGTTTAACTTTGATTCGTAATTGCCATCTAATGCATTAGGGCTGTTTACAAATAATTTACCATTTTTTTCTTCCATAAATGTGAAATCTGTTAAACCTGGGAAAAGTGCCAAACCACCGCCACAAGTTCCAAACACAGCACTAATCTGTGGAATAACACCTGATGCTAATGCCTGAAGCTTATAAATTTCACCAAAAGCATTAAGAGCATCAGTAGCTTCCTGAAGTCTTAAACCGGCACAGTCTAAAAGACCAATAACAGGCGCTCCCATCTTCATAGCTAATTCATAAATTTTTGCAATCTTCTTTGCATGCATCTCGCCTATAGTACCATTAAGTACACTTGCATCCTGGCTGTATACATATACAAGACTGCCATCAATTACTCCATATCCTGTAATTACACCATCGGCAGGAGTATCTTTGTCTAGCATGTTAAAATCTGTAGCTCTGGCTTTAACCATTGCACCAATTTCAACAAAGCTATTCTCATCAAGTAACATCTTAATTCTGTTACTTGCAGAATTTGTTGTATTGCTCATTATGTCAACCTCCATATATTATAATTTCCTAAAATCTGCCGATTATAATTATATACCGAAATCCAATAAATAACAAGTAAAATATTGTAAATATACATTAAAAGAACATAGCATTTTTCACTTGGGTCAAACACCATTTAAAATCCTTTTTTTCATAGTTTTTGCCTATAACAATCATATCGACATTTACCAATTTTCCTCCTATGTAATACTTTATATTACCTATGATTGTTCCTTTTTTAACAGGCGCCGTAACACTTTCTTTAATCTCATATTTCACTTCTATTTTTTCATCATTTTCAGCTAATACCTTATCGTTATTCGCATCACTTACTATTTCAATTTGAGCATATATTTTTTCATCAATTCTATTAGTTTTTGCACCTTTTACCCACACTGGTCCAAACACATTTTTATCAAGTTCCATATCAGGCAAATATATTTCTCTATAATTGGTAATTCCGTATTTTATAAGCTTTTTAGTATCAGACCATTTGTAGGTTTTATGCGGTGGCCAACCACAGGCTAAAACCACTGCAATATATATGTTATTATCTTTCTTCACAGCAGTAACATAGCAATATCCCGCGCCATTGGTAAAACCGGTTTTTCCACTTATTACACCATCCATCATATTAAGAAAAGCATTTTTATTAGACACACTGAAATGTCTTTTTTTATTCACTTCTGAAAATGTATATGATGGTGTTTTTGTCAGTTCAATAAATTCTTTTGCTTTTGGAGACTTAGTTATGCAATATCTCATTATCTTTGCAACATCTATTGCGCTTGCCCTATGACATCCATTTTCATCCTCCTTGTCAAGACCGTTTGGTGTTATAAAATAAGCATCCACACATCCTATCTGAGTAGCTTTTTCATTCATTAAACTTGCAAACTCTTCCACACTTCCACTTATATGCTCTGCAATTGCCACAGCGCTGTCATTGTGAGATTCAAGCATAAGTGAATACAACAAATCCTTTAAATAATACTCTTCATTTTCTCTTATTCCAAGCTGTACATCAGGCATAGTAGAGGCATATTTCGAAACCTTTACCACATCTTTTATATTGCCATTTTCCAAAGCAATTATGCAGGTTAAAATTTTAGTTGTACTGGCTATTGGTACCGCAACCTCCCCTTCTTTAGAGTATATAACTCTACCACTGTCACCATCCATAAGACAGGCATATTTTGCATAAAGACCTAATTCTGCACCCATACACTCACACAAAAAAATTGCATTAACCATTATAGACATAACAGTTAATGCAATTATAATTCTTATTTTCATTTTACATCACCTTAAGTTTTTTTATATCTTATGATGATGTTATACATTCTATACAAACTTTTCGAGAGCTTTTGCTATACCATCTTCATCATTAGAAGCTGTTATATAATCAGCTACAGCATGAATATCCTCACAGCCATTTTTCATAGCAATTCCAAGACCTGCAAATTTAATCATTGATACATCATTATATCCGTCACCAAATGCAATTAATTCTTCTCTTGTCATTCCTATTTTTTCAAGCAGACGTTTAAGCGATTCCGCTTTATCTACGCCCTTTGGAACCACTTCAATAAAAAATGGTGCTGAACGATACACTTCAAGCTTCGTAGAAAACCTTTCCACCATATCCTTTGTAAGTTCAGCCATATACCAAGGCTCGCCAACCACTAAAATCTTATTGATTTTGTAATTGATATAGCTAACCATATCATCAACCTTTTTAATATCCATATTGTTGATTTTGGCCTCAATCTTAACATATTCATCTTCTGGTTTTTCAGTTATTACAAGCTCGTTGTCATAACTTAAGGCTGCTGCATTATGTTCTTTTGCGTAATCACATATAGGTTTAATCATTTCATCAGGGAAATAATTGGCATACATAACCTCTTTAGTTTTGCAGTCAAGCACAAAGCTTCCGTTTAAAGATAAAATATATCCGCCATACTTAGAAAGCTTTAATTCATCAGCCAAAGGCTGAATCCCTTTTACAGGTCTTCCTGACGCCAATACAAGTTTTATGCCATTTTCCTGTGCCTTTATAAGGGCATCTTTTGTTGCAGCAGTCAATTCCTTATTAGAATTAACAAGTGTGCCGTCTAAATCCAATGCTATTATTTTGTAGCTCATTATTTTATATCTCTCTTTCTAAATGCAAGAAGTCCTATTACTGTAAATACGACAAAATACACTACACCAAGAATCATATTTCTTGTAAATGTTTCCATCTTGAAATTTGCCGGCATAGATGAATTAACAAATGCATTGATAATCCATAATTCCGATGGTTTTACACTCAATTTTTCAATTTCCATCATCTTAACAACATAATCAACTAATGCATCTGCCAATGCAAAAATTATTGTTGAAAATTGGAACATAGCTATATTCAAAGCAATAGCTGCACCAAGAGAACGGAAAATCATTGAAACAGCCATAAACATTGCTGTAATTGCAATATTCAAAACAAACTGTGCCACTAACAATAAAACTACAGTTTTAGCCGCTATAGCACCACTTTCAGGATAAAATCCCCATATAAGAGTTCCACCTGCAACACCAACTAAAATCGGTAATATCATCATAATTGTTGCCGCTATACTGTTAACTAAAAGCTTTGACAGATAAATTTTACTTCTGCCCTTACCACTAGCAACCATAATCTTCATAGTTCCTGATGAAAATTCTGCAGTTGTAAACAAAGCAACAAATATCGCTATTAAAATATGTACTGATGAATTGTAAGCACCATTAACTAAAAGATTCTGACCATCAAATCCACCCATTTCTGCACTTACTACAACTTCCATTGAAGCCATATCTTTTTCTACCTGTGCCTCGGCTTCTTCCTGTGTCATACCCTGATTTACATATTCCTGAATCATCGCAGGTTTCTCAGCTTCTAACTGTGCTTTTGTTTCTTCTTCTAAAATCTCAAGCATAGCACCTAAAGCTGCAAATGTAGCAATAACAAATATCATAAGACCAACAGCGATTATAGAGCAAACAACAAAAGATTTACTTTTACGCCATTTAAATAACTCCATTTTAATTAAATCTTTCATTATCTCTTACCTCCCATCGTCTCAATAAAGTATGTTTCAAGATCCTTACCTGCAAACACAACAGTCTTAACCATAACATCATTTTTGCAAAGTGTCATATTTATCTGCGCGCTCTTATCTAGCTCTGTAAAAATCTTTATGGTATTATCTGCAACTTCGTAATCCTTAATATTAAGAACATTTTCAAGTATAGACTTGGCTTTTTCCACATCCTCAACGCATACTTCAATATGCTGCTTACATTTTTCGCTTAATTCTTCCGCTGCAAACTCCTCAACTAACTGTCCCTTTCTAATAACACCATAGCGAGTTGCCACTTTGGAAAGTTCACCTAAAATATGACTTGAAACCATAACAGTCATATTATTTTCTTTGTTTAACTTTAGAATAAGGTCTCTTACTTCAATAATACCAGTAGGATCAAGACCATTGATAGGCTCATCAAGAATAAGAAACTCTGGCTTATTAAGAATAGCTATTGCTATACTAAGTCTTTGCTTCATACCAAGAGAAAAGTTTTTAACCTTTTTCTTACCTGTATCTTCTAGACCTACAATTGACAATACTTCATCAACAATATTTTTATCATCAATACCCTTTAATCTTCTGAAAGCTTCTATATTATCCTTAGCTGTCATGTTAAGATATAGCGCGGGATTTTCAATAACACAGCCTATTTTTTGTCTGCCTTCATCTGCATTATCACTTTCAAATAAAGTAAAGCCTCCTTTACTTACATTAGCAAGTCCAACTATCATTCTCATCATAGTAGTCTTACCAGCTCCATTTTCGCCGATAAAGCCGTAAATATCACCTTTTTTAATAGTCATATTCACAGAATCGACAACTTTTTTCCCGGAATAAATTTTAGTCATTTCTGTTGTCTTTAAAACATATTCCATTACTTTTCCTCCTTTTATTTTATCTATATAATAAAACTGATATACACGCATAGTACATGTATATCAGTAATTATTATTCTTCTGTTTCTTCACTTACGATCTTAATCTTAGACTGATGTAATTCTTCTACAGCAATCGAAAGTGGTTTTCTATTATCTTTAGCATCTGGTGCAAGCTCCTTATCTCTGTCAATAATCTGTCTTGCTCTCTTTGAAGTAGCCATAACAATTGAATATCTGCTCTGAACTACAGGATGTTCACCTGCTTCTACCTCACTATTTACTACTGCCATTAAATCTGAATACGATGGATGTAACATATTCATTCTCCTTCCTTATATATCTTCAAGTCTTTCCTTAATAGTATCAATAATATCCAGCTTGTAGCCTGACTTAGAGCACTCAGCCACAATAACTGAATTAATGTCCTGTGCACATTTTGCCACAGTATCATTAACTATTATGTAATCGTAATTTTCAACACCTTCTGCTTCTTCCTTTGCGCGTCGAAGTCTTGCCATTATAGTATCAAAATCTTCAGTACCTCTGTTAATCAAACGAGCTTTTAATTCATCTGCTGATGGAGGTGTAATGAAAATCAATACTGCTTGTGGGAACTTTTTCTTAATATTAAGGGCACCCTGAATTTCAATTTCAAGAATAACATTCTTGCCTTCACTAAGACAGGTATCAACATATGCCTTTGGTGTACCATAATAATTCTCTACATACTGTGCATATTCTACAAGCTCATCATTTGCAATCATAGCTTTAAACTCATCAACAGTCTTAAAGAAATATTCCCTTCCATGAACCTCACCGGTTCTTGGCTTTCTTGTAGTTGCTGATATAGAAAGTACATAGTTGGAATATTCACCTAACAAATGTTTAATCACAGTACCCTTTCCGGCACCTGAAAAACCTGAAATAACTATTAACTTACCATTGTTATTCATCACATTCACCTACCTTGTCCTGGATAGCTGTTCCATGAAATCTTGCAGTAATAGTTTCTGGAAGAAGTGCTGATAAAACTATATGACTTGAATCTGTCACTATTATAGCTCTTGTCTTTCTTCCCTGAGTAGCATCCACTATAACACCCTTATCCTTAGCCTGAGATATAAGCCTCTTAGCAGGAGCCGAATCCGAAGTAATAATAGCCACTACCTTATCTGCACTAACAACATTACCAAAACCAATATTAACCAATCTATTCACTTTGCAACCTCACTATTATACTTTATTTCGTTATATAAATCAAGTATTTATTCTATATTTTGAATTTGTTCTCTTACTTTTTCGATATCTGTTTTTAACTCAATTGCTACATTTGCAATAGCAATATCATTAATCTTTGAAAGGATAGTATTAGCTTCTCTATTCATCTCCTGAGCTATGAAATCAAGCTTACGACCTACACTTCCACCTTCAATTAAGGTATTCTTAGTATTAGAAATGTGACTTTTTAATCTTACTATCTCTTCATCCACACAAATCTTATCTGCAAAAATAGTTACCTCTGTTGCTATCCTTGCATTATCAATTGAACTTTCACTAAGAAGCTCTCTTACCTTATTTTCTAATTTATTCTTATATTCTGTAATAATCTGTGGACTTCTTTGTTCAATAAAAGCTACATTTTCAAGCATACCGTCAAGCTTTTCAATCAAATCATTTTTAAGATGCTCGCCTTCTGCAATTCTTGTATTTACAAATTGCTCGCATGCTCCCTCTATAGCCTTTTGTAAACCTTCCCACAGCTGTGTGTCATCAAGAGTTGCTTCCTCAGCAACAATAACCTCAGGCATCTTAGCTATGGTATATGACTTCATATCATTTACCAAATCAAACTGTTCTGAAATCTGTTTCATAATATCAACATATTCCTTAGCAAGCTCCTGATTATATTTTAAACTTAATTTATTCTCATTGTAATCTTCATAAGTAATGAAAATATCAACCTTACCTCTTTGGATATATTTTTTAAGTAAACCTCTAATACCTGCTTCAAAATAATTAAGTTTCTTAGGCATCTTAATTCCTGTTTCTAAATATCTGTGATTAACTGACTTCATCTCTACTGTAATCTTGTACTTTTCATCAGCTACCTCACATCTTCCAAAACCGGTCATACTCTTTATCATAATGTATCTCCAATCATCAAATAATATAACAAATTTAATTGGTGCATTTTACACAAATTAACAATATACCATATAATTATACTAACATCTACTAGATTTTTCAAGAAAAATGATGTTATAATATTAAAAAAATATTTGGAGAATAGTTATGGCTTTTGACGGTATAGTGATATCTAATCTGGTATCAGAATTTAACGAATTATTACTTAATGGAAGAATTTATAAAATTGCTCAGCCTGAAAATGATGAATTACTCATTACAATAAAAAATGATAAAAATCAATACAGAATTTTAATCAGCGCTAACCCTAGTCTTCCTCTTATATATTTGACAGACAACAATAAACCAAGTCCCCTTACGGCACCAAATTTTTGTATGCTTCTTCGCAAGCACCTAAACAATGGCCGCATTACCGCCATCACCCAACCGGGACTTGAAAGAATAATAGACTTTACAATTGAACACCTTAACGAAATGGGTGATTTGTGCCAAAAACATCTCATTATTGAGATAATGGGCAAGCACAGTAATATAATCTTTTGTGATGATAATTATAAAATATTAGACAGCATAAAAAGAGTTTCTGCAGCTATCAGTTCCGTACGTGAAGTACTTCCCGGCAGAGATTATTTTATTGCATCCCAAAAAGACAGCCTTAATCCCCTTAACACCGATTATGAAGCTTTCAAAAATCAAGTATTTGCAAAGCCTATGGATTTAAAAAAGGCTATTTACACATCATTTACAGGCATTAGTCCTATAATTGCAGAAGAAATCTGCTACAACGCAAGCATTGATTCTGCTCTTTGCGCTAACACATTTAACGAAACTGAACAATTACACATATATAATATATTTTCCCAACTTATTGATGACGTAAAAAATGCTTTATATACCCCTAATATCGTATATGAAGACGAGGTGCTAAAGGATTTTTCTTCCCTTTGCTTAAATGTGTACGAAGATCTTTCTTCTGTCCAATATGATTCCATAAGCAAGCTCATTGAAGACTATTATATTTCCAAAAGCGTAGTTACAAGAATACGACAAAAATCCTTTGATTTACGCAAAATCGTATCTAACGCCCTTGAACGTAATTACAAAAAATTAAGTCTTCAGGAAAATCAACTTGCTGACACTATAAAAAGAGATAAATATCGCATTTATGGCGAACTTCTCACTACCTATATGCATTCTCTAAAAGATGGAGAAGATAAAGTAAATGTATTTAATTATTACGACAATTGCGATATGTCAATTCCTTTAGATAAAAGCCTTACAATTAAGGAAAATGCTTTAAAATATTTTGAACGTTACAACAAATTAAAGCGAACTAACGAAGCCTTGCAGGTACAAACCAAGGAAACAAAGGAAGAAATTGAGCATTTAGAATCAATTAATACTGCTCTTGACATAGCCCTTAACGAAGAAGACCTTGTAGAGTTAAAGGAAGAAATGTCTCAATATGGATATATCAAGAAAAAGGTAAGTGGTAAAAAGCAAAAAATTACAAGTAAGCCTTTCCACTATGTTTCCAGCGACGGCTTTGATATATATGTCGGAAAAAACAACTATCAAAATGATTATTTAACCTTTGATTTTGCAACAGGTAACGACTGGTGGTTCCACGCTAAAGCCCTACCAGGCTCCCATGTAATTGTAAAATCTAACGGACAGGAACTGCCGGATCGCACATTTGAAGAAGCAGCCGCATTAGCAGCATTTTATTCAAAAGGTCGTGACCAAGAAAAGGTTGAAATAGACTATACACAAAAGAAAAATATCAAAAAACCTAATCAGACGAAACCAGGATTTGTAGTGTATTACACTAATTATTCAATGAATATAAAGCCTGATGAATTAAAGAAATTGTTAAATTGAATATTTAAAGCTCAGCCTCAAATGGCTGAGCTTTTGACATTGTTCCAACTAACATTTATTATTAATTATTCTGTTCTTTTACTTGTACAACTAACTTTGTCGCCTCTTCTTTTGTCATTGAGTAACCATCTATAAGCATATTAACTATCTGTTCCTCAGACACTCTATTCTTAAGACCTGATGTTATAAGAAGTATTCTTCCCTGAGATATTCCCTGCGATATCCCCTGCGATATTCCCTGAGATATTCCCGCAGCCTCTCCAAGTTCAAAACCATCTTCCTTACCCTTATCATAACTTAAGTCTTTTTCGTAATCTATCATGTCTTGAAGTGTCATATAACGATCACCAATCCCTTCGTCTTCCTTAATTGCACTAACTATGGTATGTACTGTCTCCAACTCTGTGTCAACTGCATTATTTATATTAGTGTCACTCATATACTTAAGCAAAGATTCCAGTTCTTTAGAACCTCCTATCTTGCCTTTAGTATATAAGAATATCTTTGTTACACCATCATTATACACTATTGAAGGATTTTCTTCCACCATATTTTTTACAGTATACATCATTCGGTTTTCTCCAAACAAATCCTGTTCTAATATCCAAATTGATACCAAAGTAGGAAGCTCTCTAAATTTACAACCACTTTTTAAATATTTTGCATCTGTAATTGACTGGTAATACCTGCAACGATAAGGTAAATCTTTCTCTTGATATATATTAGGTTCTATATTATGAATTCTCGTTACCTTTTCTCCATTTCTTTCTATGACACGAATGTCCATTCTTATGCCACGCAGACCTAGTTTTACGCCATTAATTACTTTTTCATTTTCCACTAATATGTTATCATCTAATTCTATACCTGTTACACGTTTAACTATAAGCTTTGCAAGCAACTTTGCATTTTCTTCTTTTTCTGTAAATTCCTGGAATAAAAACGAGTCAATTAGATTAAGACTCTGTAGCGTACGATATTCGCCACCATTAGATTTTTTTGAATTGTTAGATGTCATTTGTCCCCTTTCCGTTGGAACAATGTCTCTTATTAAAGTATATCACTTTTTGTTTTACATTTCAAGAATAAAAAAGTGGACAAGTCCACTCTTAATTCGCAATAATTTACATTCCTATAGGACTTGTACACTTTAAGCACCGAGCACGGTCACGACATCTATTAAACAAAAACAGCGAAGGTGTAACTTTCTATATAAGTCACAACCTTCGCCTATTATTTATTCAACCGGAATAACACGCATAATATTTGTTATACCTTTTTCTGCTTCAGGTAATGCATTAGTAGGAATACCTGCTGTTACTACCACTAAATCACCCTGTTCTACATAACCAGCCTTCTTGCAGTTGGCAATTGCCTGATTAATAATCTCATCTGTAGAAGTCTCTTCGTTAGACTTAATTGGTGTTACTCCCCAATAAATCTGCATTTTTCTTAATACCGAATCACGTGGTGACACACCAAAAATTCTTACTTCTGGTTTATACTTAGATATAACTCTTGCTGTAAAACCTGAAATAGTTGGTGCTATAATAGCCTTTGCATTTAAGTTGGCTGCTGCTGTTACAGAAGCATAGCTTACAGCACTTGATACACTCTGCTTTGAATGCATCTTAGCTCTGTCTAATGTAAGCGAATAATCAAGATGCTGTTCTGTTGATTCAGCAATATGAGCCATCATCTTTAAAGCTTCTACAGGATATTTACCCATAGCTGTTTCACCTGATAACATAACAACGTCTGTGCCATCATAAATTGCATTAGCAACGTCAGTAACTTCAGCTCTTGTTGGACGAGGATTTCTCATCATAGAGTCAAGCATCTGTGTTGCAGTAATAACAGGCTTAAAAGCTGCATTACATTTTTTAATAATCATCTTCTGGATATATGGTACTGTTTCTGCTGGGATTTCAACACCCATATCACCTCTGGCAACCATAATACCATCTGCCACAGATATGATTTCATCGATATTATCAATACCTTCCTGATTTTCAATCTTAGCTATTACAGAAATATTTGAATTATGCTCCTTTAAAATAGCCTTAATATCTCTAATACAATCTGCATTTCTAACAAATGAAGCTGCAATAAAATCATATTCCTGTTCAATACCAAATAAAATATCATTCTTGTCTTTTTCTGTGATGCCAGGAAGCTTGATACTTACGCCTGGAACATTAACGCCCTTCTTTTGACCTAATTCACCACCATTTAAAATATGACATTTAATATCTGTATCATTCTTTTCTACAACAACAAGCTCAATAAGACCATCATCAATTAAAATTCTGCTACCTACAACAACATCCTGTGGAAGGCCTGTATATGTAATGCTACAGATTGTCTCATCACCAACAACTTCTCTAGTTGTAAGTGTATAAGTACCACCTTCAACTAAAGTAACCTTCTTTTCATCCTTTAATACACCTGTTCTAATTTCAGGACCCTTTGTATCAAGAAGCATAGCAATAGGCTTACCAATTTCTTCTCTTACTTCTCTTAAAAGCTTAACTCTGCCTAATTGTTCCTCATGATCACCATGTGAAAAATTAAATCTTGCAATATCCATGCCATTAAGGGCAAGTGACTTTAAAAGTTCCTTATCATTAGTATTCGGACCCATTGTACATATTATTTTAGTTCTTTTCATAACGAACCTCCTTCATCTTCTTTACTATTAATTACATGAGTATGTGTATATAAATGGTCTTGGCAATATTCATAATCACCTTCGCATTTAGAACAATATCTAAATGTCAAATCACCATCTTTTTCAGTTCTTCCGCAGATTGCACATTTGTGTTTTGAATTGGATACTACAATCTTAACACTCTTTGTATATTCTGCCTGACGTTTCTTTTGTGCAAATGATATTCTCTTTTTATCCCTTGTCACAAAGAAGAAAATTATAAAATTCAATACTGATACTATCATTGAAACTGCTACTGCAAGATAATACACATGCTTTGACAGAGCAAAATACATTATATTCATCACAATAGAAAATGCAAAAAATACAGCATCAATTATAGCTAACCATTTCACTTTTACCGGAATAATAAAGAATAACAAGAATTTCATATCCGGCAATATAACAGCAAATGCAAAAAACATAGACATATTGATGTAGTAAGTTGTCATCTCTACAACAAATCCAAATGCAAAATACATAAAAAATGCTATTATAATATGTGATATAACACCTCCGAAGAAATATACATTAAATTTAAAAGGTCCCCACACCCTCTCTAAAAATGAACCTAGCATATAATAGAGATATAGTGTGAAAAATATAAATATAATGCTTCCATCAGGTGGATAAATCAAAAATGTAAAGAGTCTCCAAACCTGTCCCTTTAATATCATAGGCACATTTAAAGATAGGAAACTTAGTGCTTCCGGAACAAATACAGAAAGCAAAAAACCTACTCCATACATTATTATAATATAATACATCAAATTGTTAATCGCATATCTGCCATATTTTCTTTCTAATTTATAAAACCACTTCATACAGATTTACCTTTCCAAATCACATATTATTTATTATATTTATATAATCTTATTTTGTCAATGAATAAAACATAGAACTGTATCTTGAAATTTCAGCAAGTTTGTACTATAATTCTTAATGGGTCTTTTTGACCTAAGCTAAATCAAGGAGGTTTCGGTAAATTTAACCGAAAGTACACTATGAAAAAATTAGGAATTGACATAGGTTCAACTACAGTAAAAATTGCAATACTGGATAAAGTTAATAACCTGCTTTTCTCAGATTACGAAAGACATTACGCCAACATTCAGGAAACCTTGGCATCTCTTTTAAGAAAAGCCAAAGAAAAATTAGGCGAAATTAAGCTTCATCCTGTAATTACAGGTTCAGGTGGTCTTACACTGGCTAAGCATTTAGAGGTTCCATTTACTCAGGAAGTTGTTGCTGTTTCTACTGCACTTAATAAGTATGCCCCACAAACCGATGTTGCAATCGAGCTTGGTGGCGAAGACGCAAAAATTATTTATTTTACAAATGGTATTGACCAAAGAATGAATGGTATCTGTGCCGGTGGTACAGGTTCATTTATCGACCAGATGGCTTCACTTTTACAGACTGATGCTTCTGGTCTTAATGAGTATGCCAAAAATTATAAAGCTATATACCCTATCGCAGCAAGATGTGGTGTATTTGCTAAATCAGATATTCAGCCTCTTATTAATGAAGGTGCTACAAAGGAAGATCTTTCTGCATCTATTTTCCAGGCTGTTGTTAACCAGACTATAAGTGGTCTTGCCTGTGGTAAGCCAATTCGTGGTAATGTAGCATTTTTAGGTGGTCCTCTTCACTTCTTATCAGAACTGAAGCAGGCTTTCATAAGAACTCTTAATCTTACATCAGAATCAGCCATAACACCTGAAAATTCACATCTTTTTGCCGCTATCGGTTCAGCTTTAAACTACCGTGAAGATGTTGAAGTTGATATTGATGTGCTTATCAATCAGTTAGCATCTAACATTAAGATGGACTTTGAAGTTGAAAGAATGCAGCCTTTATTTGAAAATCAGGCAGCATATGACGAATTTACAAAGAGACACAATAGCCATAGCGTAGTTGCTGAGGACTTATCTACATATGAAGGTAACTGTTTCCTTGGTATTGATGCTGGTTCCACAACAACAAAGGTAGCTTTAGTTGGAGAAAATGGCTCATTGCTCTACTCTTTCTATAGTAGCAATAATGGTAATCCACTTGCTACAACAATTACAGCAATTAAGGATATTTATACAAAGCTTCCTAAGACTGCAACTATCGTACGTTCATGTTCAACAGGATATGGTGAAGCTTTAATTAAAGCTGCCCTTTTATTAGATGAAGGCGAAGTTGAAACAGTAGCCCACTACTATGCTGCTGCATTCTTCGACCCTAAGGTTGACTGTATCATCGATATCGGTGGTCAGGATATGAAATGTATCAAAATCAAGAACAACACCGTTGACAGTGTACAGCTTAACGAAGCATGTTCTTCAGGTTGTGGTTCATTTATTGAAACATTTGCCAAATCCCTTAACTATAGCATTGTAGACTTTGCAAAGGCAGCGCTTTTTGCCCCTAATCCAATTGACCTTGGTACACGTTGTACTGTATTTATGAATTCAAAGGTTAAGCAGGCTCAAAAGGAAGGTGCTACTGTTGCTGATATTTCAGCAGGTCTTGCTTATTCAGTTATTAAAAATGCATTATATAAGGTTATCAAAATTACAGACCCAAAAGACCTTGGTACACATATCGTAGTTCAGGGTGGTACCTTCTACAATGATGCTGTACTTAGAAGCTTCGAAATCATTTCCGGTTGTGAAGCTGTAAGACCTGACATCGCAGGTATTATGGGTGCTTTTGGTGCCGCACTTATCGCACGCGAAAGATATGACGGTGTGTCTGACACTTCTATGCTTTCCATCGAAAAAATCAATGATTTAACATATGATACAAAAATGACACGTTGTAAAGGATGTACAAACAACTGCCACTTAACAATTAACCGTTTCTCAGGTGGCCGTCAGTACATAACAGGTAACCGTTGTGAAAGAGGTATAGGTAAAGAAAAGAACAAAGAAAATATTCCTAACCTTTTCGAGTACAAGAATAAGCGATTATTCTCTTATGAGCCTCTTACACTGGATAAAGCTCCTAGAGGAGTTGTAGGTATTCCACGTGTGCTTAACATGTATGAGAACTATCCATTCTGGTATACCTTCTTTACAAAGCTTGGATACAGCGTAGTACTCTCTCCTGAGTCAAACCGTAAAATATATGAGCTTGGTATTGAATCAATTCCAAGTGAATCAGAATGTTATCCTGCAAAATTAGCCCATGGTCACGTATCATGGTTAATCCGCCAGGGCGTTAAATACATTTTCTACCCATGTATTCCTTACGAGCGTAACGAAGTAGAAAATGCAAACAATCACTACAACTGCCCTATTGTTACATCATATGCAGAAAACATTAAAAATAACGTAGAAGAAATCAAAACCGAAAATGTACGCTTTGAAAATCCATTCTTCTCATTTGAAAACGAATCAATCCTTACAAATCGTCTTGTAGAAGAATTTAAACAGGCAATCCCTGCAAAAGAGATAAAAGAAGCTGCAAAAGAAGCTTGGGCTGAGCTTATCAAATCCCGTGAGGATATTATGAAGGAAGGGGAAAAGACTTTACAGTACCTTAAGGAAACAGGTAAGCGTGGTATTGTCCTTGCAGGCCGTCCATATCATATTGATTCCGAAATCAACCACGGTATTCCAGAGCTTATTACATCATATGGCCTTGCAGTACTTACAGAAGATTCAATCTCTCATCTTGGTGAAGTTGAACGTCCTCTTATCGTTATGGACCAGTGGATGTATCACTCAAGATTATATGCCGCAGCAAGCTTTGTTAAAACACAGGAAAACCTTGATTTAATTCAGCTTAACTCATTTGGCTGTGGTCTTGATGCTGTTACCACAGATTCAGTTAACGATATTTTATCAAGTGCAGGTAAGATTTATACAGTATTAAAAATTGACGAGGTTAATAACCTTGGTGCCGCAAGAATTCGTATACGTTCATTAATCTCTGCCCTTAAGGTAAGAGAATTAAATTCATACAAGCGTCACATTGAATCAGCTGCTTACAAGCGAATTGAGTTCACTGAAGACATGCGAAAGGATTATACAATCCTCTGCCCTCAGATGTCACCAATACATTTTGACCTTTTAGGACCTGCCTTAAAATCCTGTGGTTACAACATCGTTGTCCTCGACAACGACAACAAAAAGTCACTTGATGTTGGTCTTAAATACGTTAACAACGATGCCTGCTATCCATCTCTTATCGTAGTTGGTCAGATTATGGAAGCCATCCTTTCCGGCAAATATGATTTAAGCAAAACAGCCGTAATCATCACACAGACCGGTGGCGGATGCCGTGCATCTAACTATATTGGATTTATCAGACGTGCCCTTAATAAAGCCGGTCTTCCAGAGATTCCTGTAATCTCCTTAAATGCCAGTGGTATTGAGACAAACTCAGGCTTCAAACCAAATCTTGCAATCTTAAAGAAAGCAATGATGGCTTTAGTATACGGCGATGTATTTATGAATGTTGTATATCGTACAAGGCCTTACGAAGCAGTTAAAGGTTCAGTTAATGCCCTCCATGAAAAATGGAAAAAGGTATGTATCGAACAGCTTACAAAACCTAAGGTTAGCCTTTCAGAATACAACAAAAATGTCAAAGCAATTATAAACGACTTTGACAACATTGAGCTTTTAGATATTAAAAAACCTCGTGTAGGTATAGTTGGTGAAATCCTTGTTAAATTCCTTCCATCAGCAAATAACTACTTAGTTGACCTTTTGGAAGCAGAAGGCGCTGAAGCTGTAATGCCTGACCTTATGGGCTTCTTACTCTACTGTGCCGAAAATGCCAACTTCAAGGCAAAGAATTTAGGACTTTCAAAGAAGAGCGCATTTATCAACAACACAGTAATCAATATACTTGAATGGTTCCGCTCATCTTCAAAGAAGGCACTTGCTAAGAGCAAACGTTTCACACCACCTTCTTCTATCAAGGAAACTGCTAAATTAGCTCAAAAGATTGTTTCCCTTGGTAACCAGACCGGTGAAGGCTGGCTCTTAACTGGAGAAATGATTGAACTTATCCATATGGGTGCCGGAAACATCGTATGTTGCCAACCATTTGCCTGCCTTCCAAACCACATCGTAGGTAAAGGTGTAATCAAGGAACTTCGCCTCGAATTCCCTGAAGCAAATATCATTGCCGTAGACTACGACCCTGGTGCAAGTGAAGTTAACCAGTTAAACAGAATCAAGCTGATGTTATCAACTGCACAGAAAAATTTAAACTAAGCAAAATTATATTTATATAAATAATATATGCCCCTTTAAGAACACAATCTTAAAGGGGCACTTGTTATTTCTATACTTCTTTACAATTTGCTACTATTAACTCTACAACTTCGTTATACATTACTTCATACTCTTTTTCGGCTTTATATTTTTCCTTATCTTCATCTGGAATACTAGACATCAACTCTTCTGCCGATTTATAACCATATTGCTCAGCATACAACTTCAAAAGCTCATCAACTTCTTCTTGAGTTACCGTAAAGCCTTCATTTGAACCTATAAGAGTAATTACCATCTTTGTGTTAACATATTCTTTAGCACTTTCATCACAATATTTTTCATAACTGTCCTGAGTCATATTGTTAGCCTGTAAATACTGTTCCCAGGTATAACCCATATATGCCTGATACATTTTATATTCATTATCTATACTGGTTTTTATATTGCTTATTGCTTCATCATATTCATCCTTTGGCACATCTTTAATTGTACAATTCTTAAGAATCTTTTCAAATGCCGCTTCAAATTTTGCCATATTTAATTCTTTTTCTTTTTGCTCCTCCATAAGCTCTCTTAGATATGTTTTCATACCTTCAATAGTATTAAACTTATCTGTAAGCTCATTTTCCTTGGCAATTTTTGCAGCAAGCTCATCATTTTCAACAGGTGTCACCTTTTCTTCCACATAATTAACCTTTACCCTAAAGATTACAGACTTGCCTGCTAAATCTGCACTATGGTAGTTAGTTGGAAATGTACACGGTATATCTACTTCCTTACCTATTGTAATACCTTTTAGACCATTATCAAGATCTGAAATAAACTGCCCTGAACCTACAACATATGAAGCGCCTTTTGCAGTTCCGCCCTCAAAAGCTACACCATCAAGAAGGCCTGTGTAATCCATATTAACTGTATCACCGCTTTTAACAGTGCCTTCTGTCTTTTTATTAATGCTTCCATAAGCCGAAATAATATTATCATATTCCTTCTTAAATTCAGCATCTGTAACAACATACTTAGACTTGTCAACGCTTATTTCGATGCCTTTGTAGTCACCTAATGTAACATAAGTCTCATATGCATGCTCGTCTTTCTTATCATTCTCCCCCTTTGCAGAAGTAGTTTCATTAGTAGTAGTTTTGATTTCCGCCTGATTACTGTTATTTCCCTTACAGCCCACTGCAACAAATAGAGCTAAGGAAAAAAATATAATTAAAGTTTGTTTTAGTCGTTTCATTTATATTCTCCTAAAGTTTTTTTATTGAATTATATCGCACAATGAGAAAAAAAGCAAGATAGAGGGGTATAAACGTTTGGTATTAGATAATGATACTCTAATATACTCCAGCGTGCATCTCCGTAGATTTGAAAAATATTCTACAATAACGCCTAGATTTTTAGATGTGTTTCGCTTCCCCTTCTGCACACTTGGGTAACAAATATGGAGAATCATCTTTTTATTACTTTCAAAATGTAATCCTCATCTTCAAGCCAAGAAAAGAAGACTGGTAATATTTTAAGGAATTCTCAGAACACCCTTCCACGCGCTTAGCCCACAGGAAAAACTCCATTAAATCCTTCTTCGAAGAAGTGTCTTTTTTTCACTCTCTGTAACTTCATAATCGAAAAGTTCGTGTTGCATCACTGCCTGTAATCTTTCAATTTGTGCGTTATTTAAGTATGGTAGCATACCATTGACAACGTCATTAATTAGGCGTACTATACTATTTTTTATCAGATATATTTTTCGCTTGTTCTTCAAGTTCTAGCATATATCTATCATAATCAGACATAAATAACTGGTCCTGAATTATACGATATTTTTCAAATTCGGTTTCTGCATGAAGTTTTGCAATCTCTGCAGTTACTTTACCAGAATCATTCAATATCCCATATTCAAACATTTCAATAAACCTGTTTAGTCTTATCTCCCAATCCTGCATTGTTAATGGAATATGTCGTAATGTCATGCTTTCCGCAAAATCAAGATATGCTGATACCATACGTTCAAGCTGATGCATTTCCTCTTCTGATAAATAATTTTTTGCAACTATAACATCGCTTTTCTTAATTTTTCCATTTGGTGCATCTGCCCAAGTAGTTAATCCCATATGTTCTTTAGTATGATCTGCTCTTTCTACAATTAATTCAGCTGCAGTATGACCATGAACAGCATAGTGCATTTTATTTTGTACTGTCGCATAAAAACGTTTTGTCGTAATTGCTGTCCTATCATAATCAATAGCAGTTGCATAAAGGTCTGTAATTTTTTGATAGAATTTTCTTTCACTAGCTCTAATCTCTCGTATTCGTTCAAGCTGTTCATCAAAATATTTTTCAGTTAGATAAGTTCCACGTTTAATACGCTCAACATCCATAATCCAACCTTTTATGGTGTAATCCTTTGCAATCTGATTTACCCATTTTCTAAACTGAACTGCTCTTTCTGAATTAACTTTAAATCCAACGGCAATAATCATTTCTAATGAATAATGATTTGTATTATAAGATTTTCCATCCTCAGCAGTTATCCGAAATTTTCGGATAACTGAATTTTCTTGAAGTTCACTATCATTAAATATCTTTTTTATATGATAATTAATAGTACGAACATCAACATTATAAAGTACTGCCATCATTTTTTGAGACAGCCATATATTTTCGTCTTCATATCTCATTTCAACACTATTTTCTTCAGTTCCAACGGAAGCAACATATGTTAAGTATTCCGCTGCACTTGAACGTATAGTTATTTCTTCTTTTTTAGACATAGTTGCCTTCCTTTCTATTACTTAGTTAAACAATAATTTAGCGGCTTAAATACTGACCTCAGATACATCCTAAGGCCCTCACTTATTAGGGACTTGTTCCACTTTGCTGCGCTGAGCACGGTTGCATTGTGACATTTTTTATTCGTGCGAGTGCGCATCCTTAGCGAAACGCTTTTGTTAGTATTAAACCGTCTTTATTCAATTGTCACTGTCGCAGCAGCACTTCTTACAACAGTTCCGGTGCCATCCTTTACTTCAACATAAAACTGTCTTCTTCCAGTTCCTGTAGCTGTCCAGTTTAACATATCAAGACTTGTAAAATCACTAAATCTGTGCCAGAAGCCACTCTCTACATTATATAGCAAAAAGCTGTATGTATATTCAGGTATGCCTCCACTTACAAAAGCATTTAATTCAACATACTGACCTGCCACAAGTATATCTTCACTTACAGATAAACTCACTTCCAAATCACTATCTTTTAATACATTTACTGTAATTCCTTCACTTCTTACAACCTTGCCCGTACCATCTTTTACCTCAACATAAAATGTTCTTGTATCTGTTGTAGATGCAATCCAACTAAGCTTATTAAGCTCCTTAAAATCATCAAATCTGTACCAGGTTTCCTTTGCTTCATTATACATTACAAAGCTGTATGTATACTCGCCAATTCCACCACTTGCTGTGGCACTAAAACCTAAATTAGAGCCTAAAATAACACCATTTGCATTAGAATTTAAGCTAACAGTAAGCTCATCAGCCACAGTTATCTTAATTCCTTCACTTCTGACAAGATTACCCTTCTCATCCTTAACCTCCACATAGAAGGTTCTACTACCACATGAGCCTGCCATCCACTCTAAAGCAGTAGCATCTGAAAAATCCGAAAATCTATACCAGCTTCCAGTCTCATCATTATACATAAGATAACTATAAACAAGCTGACCATTTCCTCCTGAAGCATTTACCACAAATTTTACCTTATCACCTTTAGTAACGGTTGTGGAATCTGCCTCAAAGTTTATCTTAAACTCTTTATAATCAGCAACTGTAGTCTTAATTCCTTCACTTCTTACAACATCACCTTCACTGTCCTTAACCTCAACAAAGAACTGTCTGTTGCCACCCTTTGCTGCCGTCCAAGAAAATATATTTTCTTCCTTAAAATCAGAAAATCTGTACCAGCTGTCGGTATCTTCATTATACATTAAAAAACTGTATGTATAATTTTCACTTCCTCCGCTTGCCTTGGCAATAAGCTTTATCGTATCCTCCAAATACATATCTGTCTTATCAGCCTCTAAGCTTACGCTAAGGGCCTCATTAGACACCTTAACATTACAACTTGCAGTCTTATTACCATCCTCTGTGGTAACCGTAACTGTCGTATTGCCCATTCCAACTGCAGTCACAAGTCCATTAGCATCAACAGTTGCAACAGATGGATTAGAACTGGTCCATGTAACACGCTTATTGCCTGCATTAGCCGGTTTTACAGTTGCATTTAAATCTGTTGTAGACCCAATGCCTACAAGTGTTGTATTAGCCTTATTTAAACTTACCTCACTGACATTAGCACTAATAACACTTCCGTCAGACACAAAATTACTGATTCTTGTCACACCCATAGCCGAGCCCGAAAATCTTGCAGTACGAATCTTCACCGTTGAAATATCCGCAACTACTCTGTTAACCGCATTACAGTCAAGAACCTTAATACCGGTAGTTCCATCAAACTCAATAAACATCATAGAATGACCGTCAACGCGGATTACATCACCTATCTTAACTCCAAGCTTTACAAGATTGTCATAGGTAAAGCCAGCAGTACCTACAAGCTTAGTTGGTACAGTACTGTTGACATCCGCTTTTCCTATGTACCACAAAGCAAATGACACAAAACCATGACAGGTCCATCCAATGGCATACTGCAAAGAACCGGTTTCATAATAATGTCTGCTTAAAACTGACGGATTAACAGTGTAGCCAAAACGCTTTTTAAAATTAGCCGACTGTACCACATTTGAATTCTTACAATTATCGCAGGTACGGTTTGTCGCATGCTTTGACGAACATCCACTTTCATTTACGGTAAACTGAACGCCTGAACCTTCTGTTAAATCACCATCATTCACCTCAAAAATACGTGCCAGCTCCATAATACGTCTTGACACTTCAGCTTCGTTAACTGTTGGAAGGCTGGCTGCTTTAACACTCTCTTTGCCTTGCGTTACACAAAACATTGGAGCTAACAGTGTTATGATTAAATATATAGCAACAAATCTTTTTATTACATGTTTTAATTGATATTTTCTCTTGTGCATAAAATTCCTCCGTTTCTTAAAGTACTTTTCGTGGCATCCAAGCCATTATTTTCACGCATATAATATGTTTATATTATATAATATTTAGGGCAAAAAGGCAATGGAAAAGGCTAGAAACTGGTTCTAGCCTAAACATCAATCACTAAACTTTTATCATTAGCCACCGAAAGAATCATCTTATATTTTTCTTCTATACCAGGATTATTGCAAATGTAGTTTTTCAACTCATCCTTTGTATAGTGGGGAATAATAATACCATCAAACAAGCCTAAGCCTGTAAAATCATCCATTCTTACAAAATTTCTGTCAAAAGCTTTAATCTCCTCGATACTAACACCTGCTATAGATGCTCCTGCACTACAGCCTATGTACACCTTATTTCCTTTTTTAAAGCCTTCTTTGATTAGCGTATCTATACCATGCTCTCTCATCAGCGATAAAACTTCAAAAGTATTCCCTTCTGTGCAATAGCATATATCACATTCTAATATATCCTGATTACTTTTTTGAGTACCGGATAATATAATATTCTCCAACTTAAATCCCAATTTTACACACGCAATGGGGTTCATGAAATAAAAATATTTTTTTATCTGATAAATCATAAGCTTTAAGCTCTTCACCAATTAATCTTCTTCCAATCTCAGTTGTTAAACCATAGGAAGTGAGTATTAGTTTGTTAGTCATTGTTGCACCTTCTTTCTAGTCATTATGATGATTATAACTTCTTAAATGCATATCTAAGACCTTCATCAAAACATTTATAATCATGGACACCTCCATCTATAGGCAACCAATCATATGCCACACAATGTTTATCAAACATTCTTATGGCATCAATATTTCTCTCATACAATTCATCTTTAGTCCCACAGGTCATAATCAGTTTAGGTATGCCGACACTACCAATTATAGCAGCTACAGGATTGCGCTGTATATCATCTTCCAGCGTATCAAATGGCGCAAATGTATCCTCAAAATATTTCAACGTTTCTTTACTATGTGGCATTCCTACAACCTGAGGATTACCAATTGCCACATCATGAGCAATAAATGCCCCACTAACCGAAATAATCTTTTTAAATCTGTCTGGAAAAGTTGAGGCAATAAGCAAGCTGCCATATCCTCCCATAGATATCCCAGCAATATACATTGGTAAATCTTCTTTTAAACCATATGTATTTAAGATTAAGGGAATTGTTTCTAAGAGCAAAAACTCATTTACCTGATAACCCGGTTTGCTTATATAATATCCGTTATTCATATTTGGAGTTACAATTATCATATTATTATCATTGGCATACTGTGAAATGGGCAAATTGTCATCTAAATGCTTAAACGAACCACTATGCCCATGAAGTAAGAGCAAAAATTTATCTATCTGGTTAGGGATAATTATGCCTACAGATATTTCGCGATTGAGATATTTAGATTTAATTGTTATTGTTTCTTTACATATTGCCATCAAATCACCTCGCCATCATGTGTAATTGCATATTGCTATTATATCATAGAATACTTGATATTGACGTATATAAAGTATTAACATTGCTCCGCACTACCTGTCTAATATAATCTGTAGATTCACCACGTAAGTCAGCAAATTTTTCCACTACAATTGAAAGATTTGCAGATGTATTTCTCTTCCCTTTTACACCAGCAGGAATCAGATACGGCGAATCCGTTTCAAATACTATTCTCTCTATTGGAACCGATTTTAGGGCTTTGCATACATCAGAATCAACATCCATATTTGTAAACATGCCATTTACACCTATATAAAATCCCATATCTATCAGCCTTATTGCCTGTTCTATATCTCCACTAAAACAATGTACTACTCCCGGACACTCCATAAGCTTATATTCCTGCAAAATGTCAATTGTATCATCATAAGCCTCTCTACAATGAATTACTAAAGGTTTATGTTTTTCAATTGCCAATTCAACAAACTTTCTAAACCATTCCTTTTGTATTCGTACCTGTTCTTTGCTCTTATTTCTCCCATAATCCAACCCTATTTCCCCAATGGCGATTACTTTATCATACTTTGTCAATTCAACAATTTGCTGATATTTATCATCATCCATTTCTTCTATGCAGTTAGGATGACATCCCACTGCCATATATACATGAGAATATTTTTCGCATAACTTTTTCATCTTTTGATTGCTCGCAAAATCAATTGCAGCCTCAACAACTGCCTCTATATCGTTATCGATTAAAGTATTAAGTATTTCATCACGTCCACAATCAAAACGTCTGTGGGCATAATGGGTATGGGTGTCTGTTAGTTTTGTTGGATTCATGTGATGACCTCCTCCAAGGTGAAGATATAAAATATACCGTATTTGAGGGTGAAAATGAAATCACTCATCTATTGCTTTTACATGCACTTCAGGAATATGCTTGAACAGAGTTCTTTCTCCTCTAGGACCTTTTTCTACCATGATATCATAAGACACGTCCGTTCTGTATTCGAAGGTGCCATATGCGTCTATTATGTAGATACTGCCTTCATAATTAGTATCATTCACTTCAAATTTAACCATATCACCACGTTTGAATTTTGGATTTCCTAACATAGCTATTACCTCCTGCCTAATAAAATTCTATATTTGTTCAGTTACCTTTATAAGCTTTGGATATACTTCAATACATTTAACTTTATCAAGCTTATCTTTGAAACAATTAATTGAAAATGTTTCATATCCTATCTTTGCAAATGTTTTTTTCTCATGGTCATAATCAATCTGACGAATATCGTTGTCTTCATCATATAAATTTGCCTTTACAATAAGATAATAAAAATTATCCCATTTTTTCTCTAAAACAAGTGCTCCGTTAATATTTACAAATTTGTCATCTATATACGCTGAACACTTCTCAACCTTTATACCAATTTGTTCAAACAAATCATCCTTAATTACGACTTTTACCGTCTGCTTATTCATATTTTTAGTTCCTTCCATTACACAAGATGTGTAGTTATATTTGTTATTTTCTCTCTCTTCTATATCCATAAGATAAAACTTTACGACTTCACTTACTATATCTTTTTCTAAATCATTAATCTCATCTTGCAAGATACCATCTTCTTTTGCGTTTTCAACAACATAAGTTATTCCGTAACTAATGGTTGCAATATCTCTCTTTACCAGTTTAGCAATCTCACCGGATGATAAGTTAGCAAATTGATTTAAACAATAATACAAGACCTTTCTAGCACGAGATGTCAAAGCATCTCTCTTTTTAGAGATAATATCTTCTAGTGAGATTTTATAATAAGAACATACAATTGATATAATTTTTTCTTCCATTTTGTCCCTCCTTATATATAGATTTCTTCATCTGTTTCAACAACATAGCAGGCAATTTTTCCACCTTCGAAACCATTTCCGGCATCTATATCCATGTAGTACTTTGTTCTAAATATACTGTTATCATTTTCATCATCATTCAATCTGTTACAAGGAACATGTCCCACTATTAAGTAACTATCTAATGCATTTAAATCCGAACGTGACAAATAATGTATGTCCGTACCACACATCAATTCATAAGGTGCTTTGCTATAGGCCTCTTCAATGGAAGATTTCACATCAATAAAACCTTCTCTATCTCTAATAAGATAATCTCCGTGTATTCCAGAATGAGTGCAAGTTACATTAGGACCAATAAAAAATGATTTAATTTCCATATACAGTGGTAGACTCTTTAAGTAATTTTTAAGGTTTTCCTGCTCTGCAGCCGTCATTTCTTTCAAAGCATTTAGAGTTTCATCTCCCCCAAATGCTGACCATTTTGCAGCATTAAGTTTTCCTTCAAGGTACATAATACAAAACAGCTCGTGATTTCCCAACAGCAACTCAGCACAGCCATATTCACACAGCTCTTTTATATAATACAACAGTTCAACACCATCAGGTCCTCTGTCTAGAACATCACCTAATATAAGCATTTTATCTTTATTCTTGTTAAATGATAACTTATCCAATAGTTTCTTAAAACCTATTAAATCACCATGTAAGTCACTTACTATGTAATACAATCAAAACCACTTCCTATTCATCTTTTTTATTCTTATAAAGTGCTTTAATCTGCTTATATAATTCATCTATATTCATTAATTCATCGCTCTCATCATCACACTTCGTAATTTTTTCTTCCCCAAGCTTATCTAGTATATTATCAATATTCTTTTCAAGTAATTTTAAACGTTCTTCAAAATAATGCATAATATAAATATCTGACTTTCTTAAACTATATGTATCACTTATAAGTTTATCAAGAACTTCATCATCAAGATCATCATCTTCCATCTCATACACAAAGCTTACAGCCGATTTAGTTATAAATAATCTAATCATAATTCCGATTACAGGAATGTATAATTTAGAATCTACAAGAAACAGATATCTAGCTGTTGGCAAGAATCCCAAATCAGCTAATAATATGTATACATACAATGTTGCGAATAAACAATATATAAATACCATCACAATAAATCTACTTTTAGCAAGTACTTTATAACTTCTAATAACAGCAACTGTTGCAACTATGAAAGCTACTATCATCAATAAAAATGGCACCACACCCAAGTAATTATAAGCAGCTATAAATGGATGATTATATTGTTCAATTACTGGAATATTATCTAAACTTAATGTATGTTGCTTTAAAAAGCTATGTTTTCCAATATAGAATACATTATAATATGTCACTACACCGCATACTATAGAAGCCAGTAAGCTTAAAATTTTATATTTTCTACCCGATACAAAATTACATATATTCCAACCAATAAGTAAGCCAACCATAGTAATAATACAGCTGTAATAGTCCCCAGTAATCTCGTAAACCACCAATGAATTTGCTATAATCAAAGCTATATCCACAATAAATAACGCTATATCATTCTTTAAAAGATAAAAACTTTTCGTTAATACCCATATGGCCACCATAGTAATAAGCAACGCAGTTATCTGAGCCACCTTACTTTCCCACTCAAATAAATCAGCGCTAAATTTTATAGCAAGAAATGCACACACACAATATATCGCTATGCTCACAATAGCAATTGTTTTAGAATCTTCTAACGACTTTATAAGCGAATATATTTTTTCATATGGAATAATCATCAAGATTAACATCATTAAAATTGCTTCAAAACGATTTTCCAAAATATAACTAATACTGATATGAACACCCATCTTAGACTGATAAAACAAAGTAACTGTCGATAAAATCAAATACGCTAAGACTATTGCTCCACATAGTATTACCTTTTCTACTTTTTTGTTATTCTCCATAATTTCACACTTCCTTTTAAGATTTAGTTATATTATAACATAGATGACTCATCTATCCAATTATAATACCCCTCGAAAATTTTATTATTACATATCGCACTTGTAATCTCTATCCCTGACTTATTATCAATGCACTCTGCACCTAATATACCTGAATAATAAAACACTTCTTCGCCTAATTCCTTAAGTGTTTCAGGCAAAGTTATATTAGATAGTCTGCTTGCTCTAAATGCATTATCTTCTATTACTTCAACATTTTTCAAATCAATACTCTTAAGCTTAAATGTACCTAAAAAAGCTCTCTCTTCAATATATTTTACAGTTGGAGACAACACTACTGTTTCAACCACCATATCACCCTCGAAAGCAGATTTACCAATACTAACCACACCATCTGGTATCACTATATTCTTTTTCTGCCCAAGATACGCAGTTAAAGTTCCATCTTTAGTAATAACAAACTCATCTTTACCGTCCCAGCCACAACTAGTCGCCATAACAACCCCTTTTGAAGCCACAGTAGATATTCTTTTCCCTTTGTATATCAAGCCATAATTCTCTCCCGGATGTAAGCCTAAAAAATAGGCATATAGAGTTATATCATTCTTAAATACAAATGATATATAACAATCATAATCTGAGCCCACATCTTTCATCCCTCTATATCTGATATGCTCTAAATCAGCCAATGGTAAAAATGTAGAATAGCCGTCTATTCTAAGATTGCCCTTATAGTCCACACCATAATCAGCATCGCAATCAGGATCTTCTGATACAATTAAGTAATCAAAATTTAAACCCGACATAACACCAACTTTCTTCAAAGTCTCTCTCATTTTTTTAACATATTCTTTTACTTCCATAGTTAGTCTCCTATTCTTATCCATTATTGTAATTTATTACGTTCACGCAATCTTCTCATAAATTTTCCTTCTACCTTAGGACCATCCTCGCATTTCTTTTCTTTTTCTTCCTCACTTAACCCTTCTGCAATCTTATCTCTATTAATTTTAAGGCGCTGACTCTTCTGGCTGCAAATACGCTTCTCTAATAAGTCTTCGAAATCATCATCCGATTCCATTTCTAACTTTTCATAAAATTCTTGCATACTAACAATCTTTTGAGACACTTCTCTCTTGAAAAAGATTCTAAGCATAATTCCAACACCAACTATCTGTATAAATGGTATTATCAATGATATAGAAGTCGTTGGTACAAATCCCAGGTCTGCAAAGAAGGTATATACAAACAACGTTGCAAAAATTGTAAATATACCAAGCATCATCTGGTATCTCTTCTTTGACACTAGCTTTCTGCTATGTATAACCAACGCTCCCATCACAATAAACGCCAGAATAAAAATAATCAGCGACAACACACCAAGATAACTGTATATAGCAGAAAACGGATGTCTGTACACCATACGAAAACCAGCATCCTTAGCAAGAAGTAATGAATGTTCTCTTAATACCTGATGTTCAAATCCAAAAGCACTTTTCTCCGGATTAAACCAAGCATATAACTTTTTTTCTCTCCCTGTTATAGGAATTGCACTTAACAAAAGAAAAAGATTAGTCACTATACTACTAAATATCATAAAAAGCTTGTACTTTCTTTCTGTATTAAGCATATATATACACCATGAAATATTTAATGCTAGAGTAACTATAAATGCCACATAAAACTCTCTGGTATATAAAAATAACACTAAACCATTTGCAGCAATTAAAGTCAAATCAAACACAACAAGCGATAGATTCTTTTTTAACAATTCAAATGAATGAATAAGCACATATAAAACAATCAATGTTATAATAAATGAGTATCTTAATGACATCTTAAAAAAGCTATAAAAAAATTGAGATTTATACCAAATCCCAAATAAAGCAACGACTAGGTATAAAATAACTGCATTTATTAATTGATGTTTTTTTACATCCGATATTTTTACGTTAATATGCTTATACAGCAAATCATTTTTCCATATATATCCTATATCTTCAAAAGGTATTAATACTACAATAATAGTCACCAAAAAAGTACCAACACATATTTTTGTAATTGACATAAAATCATAATAATTAAGCTTTACTATTGCATTCTCTTTTAAGATTGTAATTATGTACATAATTACATAGCATATGGCTATGCCAATTCCAACTAATACTGCTTTTTTGTTTGTTTTTTTGTTCATCTTAAATTCCTCCTGTTTAGTACTTGACTTCATATAGTTAGCCTCCTACTCGTATAACAAATTCTCACTTCAGTCCATCAGGAAAATACTTATCATAAAAAGCCTCTTCTTCAGCCTTTTTATGTGTCAAAACTTCTTCAATATTCTTCAACTCAATACCAATAGCAAGAACACCAAACTTTTTAATATCTTCTGGTGAATAGTATGTCTCCATCTTAACCGCAGCCTCTTGGAACGATATATCTTCTTCAAATCCACACAATGCTGGAGACACTTCTAAAAAGCATTGCTCAAAGGTATCATACCTGCTTAAATTTTTTATCTTAACCAATATTTTCCTCTTCACATTCTCAGTATTTGTGAATATAAGATAATCATCAAGGCGAAGTTCTCTTCTTTTAAAGTCATATAACCTTAATTCAATTACCTTTTTACCACTTAAGATACTCTCAAATGGAGCAGGATTTAATTTCATATTAAAGACCATAATTATCATCCTTTCTTTAATTTAGTGGCCAACATTCTATACAATATTTCCTATATATATTATATCATACTTTTTCGAAGTCTTTCTCTATAAGAAATTTTCAATAAAAAAACTACCTCAATTTCTTGAAGTAGTCATATTTTCCCTATTTTACAACTATTCATTTTCCAAAATATATAACAAACATCAACTCTCCATATATGATTGTAAACTTCGTAATATATCGCTTTCCTCTTTTACCGGTATATCCATATAACTTTCTTCGCTTATTTTTTCATATAAATTAATACATGTATGAATAAGATGAGATAAACTATTGTATCTATCTTTAATAATTTCTAAATCAAACATACTAATATTTGAATAATTCTTTTTATTATTTATTTCTGATGCGCCTGAATTCTGTGGAGTATAATTACTATCTTTTGTTGACAAGTCATACCACGTATGTTCATGACAATGATATCCTTCAATATCGTTTTCACTACCACAATTACAAATTATTGAACCTGAATCAATCTGTTCTGAGACATAACTCTTTCGTAAACATAATTCTTTATCATACGAAGGTGCCATAGTATGATTATAAATTGCATATTTTATCTTTCTCTCATTATACGAAATACGTTTTTTAAGTTCTTGTAATAACAGTATTTCTTGCTGATATTCTTTTCGAGAAGCACATTCACAAAATTGTATTAACGTTTTCAAAATGTCCTTGATGGAATCACCTTCCAAACCTTCTAATTCTTCGAGTTTACATATAAACTCAATCTCTTCCTTAACAAACTGTAATGATTCTTTGAAACTAGAGGCTATTTCATAATCTTCTCTAGAAGCTCCCATACCACAATATACATCTTCAATCCCTGCCAGTTCTTTCATATTAATGTACACATCTATAGGAATCTCATTTGTACCACTTAAATACTTTGAAATACTTGACTCTGACAATGAAGCGTTATACTTCTTATTATACCACTCCAAAATAGCTTTATTAGTAGCTTTATTACAATCATTTGACAATTCATAATTCCATTTAGCCAGTTCAACGTATCTTTTAAATCTCTCTGCAGGTGTGAGATGCTTATCAAATTCTAATTTCATAACATTCCTCATCAGACATTCTATTCTTTATTCCAAATTATATGTAACATAATAAATTATACACTTTAATAATATACTAGTCAATTCAAACACGTTCCTTAAATTTCCGAGGTTTCCACAAACTTTCTCACAAGCTCTCAAATCCAGATAAAAAGATTAATTCTGTATAACCTCTACACCTCATTCCACTTAAACATCTCATCCGTAATCTCTATCTCTGACCTATTATCAACACAATCTTTATTGCGTATATAAGAATAGTAAAACACTTCTTCTCCCAACTCTTTAAGTGTAGCTGGTAAAGTTATATTACTTAATCCGCTTGCTCTAAACGCATCTTTTTTTATTACCTCGACATTTTTCAACTCAATACTTTTAAGCCCTCTAGTACCTAAAAAAGCTCTTTCGCCTATACTTTTAACAGAATCGGCCAAAACCACCGTTTCAACGCTATCATCCTCGAAAGCAGATTCAGCTATACTAGTTACACCATTCGGTATTACAACATTCTTTTCCTGTCCAAGATAGGCTATCAGCGTTCCGTCATTAGTAACAACAAACTCATCCTTACCATTCCAACCATAGTTAATTGCTGTAACAAGCCTTTTCGAAGTATTTATAGAAAATCGTTTTCCTTTATATTGCAATTCACATATCATTCCTGGAATACTTGAATCATCGAAATATGCATACAAAATTGTATCATCTCTGAAAACAAATGACACATAACAATCTTGTTTCGAATATATTTCCTTTGTACCTCTATATCTTATGTGTTCCAATTCCTCTACTGGCAAAAATGTAGATGTTCTATCTATAACCAAATTCCCATTATAATCGATACCATAATCAGCATCACAATCTGGATCATCTGATACCACCAAATAATCAAAATTTAAATCTGACATATCCCCAACTTTTTTTAAAATTTCTTTTAAATTTTCTACGTATTTCTTTGCTTCCATATTTTGTCACCTCGGTATTTAATATTATAACATTATTATATCTCATTAAATTCTTTCCGTCAATTCTCGCTAATCACCCTAGATAATTCCCTTTTAACTTCTTTTATAATATTCTGTAACACATTATCACTTACATTTTTACTAAAATAAACATAGATATGATACTATTAATAGCAGAACTAATCACTGAATTACGCAAAAAACACAATATTACTCTAACTGAATTAGCACGCTTATGTGTAAGTACTTGTAAAATGAGAATTTTGATTCTAACAACTGATAAGATTGTAGTATTATCTAAAGTTATAAAATGACCTTCTATGTATTATATTAACAACATAGAAGGTCTATTTTATTTTAAAAACTATTATTTAATTGTCACTACTTTAACCGCACTTCTAACAACTGTTCCATTAGCATCTTTTACATCTACATAGAACTGTCTTTCACCACTTCCTGAAGCTGTCCAGCTATATGTATTTGTTGACTTAAAGTCATTTAATCTGCCCCAGTTACCTGTTGTAGGGTTATAGATTAAGAAACTGTATGTATAACTTCCTGCTCCACCTGTTGCAGAAGCTGTAAGCTTAACGCTTTGGCCTGCTACTACTGAAGATGTGCTTGTTGTTACTGTTGCTTTTAAATCTGTACTTGCTAATACTTTTATTGTAATACCTTCACTTCTTACAACTTTGCCTGTACTATCCTTTGCTTCTACATAGAATACTCTTGTATCAGTTGTTCCTGCTATCCAGCTTAACTTATTAGCATCCGCGAAGCTTGCAAATCTATACCACATCTTTGTGTTTTCATTGTACATTAAGAAGCTATATGTGTATTTACCACTTCCACCTGATGCTGTAGCTGTAAAGCCTAAGTTAGAACCTTTTACTACGCTGCCAGCATTGGCTGTTAATTTTACTGATAATGCTTCTGATATATTAATCTTAACGCCTGCACTTCTTACAACTGTACCTTCACTATCTTTTACTTCTACATAAAGAGTACGTGTACCTGAAGCATTAGGTGTCCAACTATAGATTGTTGCACTTGCAAAGCTATTAAATCTGTAATAACTCTTTGTTGCATCATTATACATTAAGAAGCTATATGTGTAAGAGCCACTTCCACCTGAAGCTGTAGCTGTAAGTTTTACTGTTTCATCTGAGTACATACTTGTCTTATTAGCATTAAGTGTTACTTTTAAGGCTTCAATTGTTACTTTAACACCTGTACTTCTAACTACTGTTCCTTCGCTGTCTTTTACTTCAACATACAATGTTTTTTGGCCATTTGCTGTCCAGTTATATGTGTTAGCACTAGCGAAGCTGTTAAATCTGTACCAGCTCTTTGTTGCTTCGTTGTACATTAAGAAACTGTATGTATAAGAGCCTACACCACCACTTGCTTTTGCTGTGAGCTTTACAGTTTGACCACTTAATACTTCTGTATCATTAACTGATAAGTTTACTGCTAAGTTGCTCTTATTAGTAACTGTTACACCTTCACTTCTAACAATAGTACCTTGACTATCTTTTACTTCTACATAGAAAGTTCTGTTACCACTTGCATTTGATGTCCAACTATATGTTGTTGCGCTTGTGAAATCGTTAAATCTAAACCAACCTTTAGTTGCTTCATTGTACATAAGGAAACTATATGTATATCCACCTGCTCCGCCTGATGCCGTAGCTGTAAGTTTAATTGTGTCACCTGTGTACATAGATGTTGTACTTGTGTTAAGTTTTACGCTTAACGCTTCTGTTATAACTTTTACTGTACATGTTGCAACTTTATTTCCATCAACTGTTGTAGCTGTTATTGTTGCTGTACCGTTACCAACTGCCGTGACAACACCTGTTGACCTTACTGTTGCTACGGATGTATTGCTTGATTTCCATGTTACATCCTTATTAGCCGCATTACTTGGTGCTACTGTTGCTGTTAAAGTTGTTGTTGCCCCTTTACTTGTTAAAGTTACACTTGTCTTATTTAATGTAACTCCTGTTACAGGTATCTTTACTGTTACTGTACATGTAGCTGTCTTGCTTCCGTCTGCTGTTGTAGCTGTGATTGTTGCGGTACCATTTCCTACTGCTGTTACAACACCTGTTGAACTTACTGTTGCTACGGATGCATTACTTGACTTCCATGTTACATTCTTATTTGATGCATTTGTTGGTGTAATCGTAGCAACTAATGTTGTTGTTGCTCCTGCACTTGTTAATGTTACACTTGTTTTATCTAATGTTACTCCTGACACATTAACTGGTATATCAACAGAACTTCCATCTGGAACATAATTAGTTACTCTTGATATTGCCATTTTTGAACCTTTAAATTCTTCAAATAACGTTGTACGAATTCTTACAGTTGCTATATCTGCTGGAACATAATTAACAGCATTACAATCTAATACTTTTATTCCTGTTGTTCCTTCGTATCCAATAAACATCATTGAATGTCCATCTACTCTTATTACATCGCCTATTTTTATACCAAACTTAACTAGATTATCGTATGTATATTCTGCTCCTGCTGTTCCTACTAAGTTTGCAGATACATCACTAGTTATATCTGACTTTCCAATATACCATAATGCGAATGCGGCAAAACCATGACAGGTCCAACCTATATGACTTCCTTTGTTACCACTTGGATAGTATTGTCTCGTCAATAAATTAGGGTTTACATTATATCCAAATCGCTCTTTAAATTTAGCAGATTGAACAATATTTGAATTTTTACAATTATCACATACTTCACCAGTCGCATGACCTGAAGGACATGCACCTTCATTTACTGTAAACTGAATTCCCCAACCATTATTGAAATTACCTTCATTAATCTCTAATTTTTCAGCTAATTCCTTAATTCTATTGGCAACTATAGCTTCGTTTACAGTTCCATTTGTAGTAGTATCTCCATCATTAACATTACTACCATCAGGGAAATAGTTCATCACTCTTGATATTGCCATTTCATTACCTGAAAAACTATTAGTACGTATTTTTACTGTTGATATATCTGCAGTAACTCTATTTACTGCATTGCAATCTAAGACCTTTATTCCGGTTGTTCCTTCATATCCGATAAACATCATAGAATGACCGTCTACTCTGATTACATCGCCTATTCTAATATCAAATTTCACGAGATTTTCATAGGTAAATGCAGCTCCAGCAGTTCCTATTAATCTTGCTGATATATTATCTGTTGTTTCTGTTTTTCCAATATACCACAAAGCAAATGCAGCAAAGCCATGACATGTCCATCCAATATGACTTCCCTTGTTACCACTCGGATAATATTGTCTTGTCAACAAACCAGGATCCACATTATATCCAAATCTTTCTTTAAATTTTGCTGATTGAACAACTTTTGAATTATTACAATTATCACATCCTGGATTACTGTTTGTTGCATGACCTGATGAGCATGCACCTTCATTTACTGTAAATTGAATTCCTGAACCTGCATTAAAATTACCGTCATTAACCTCTAATATCTTGGCTAATTCCTTAATTCGACTTGACACTATCTCTTCGTTTATAATTTCATTTCCATCATAAACATAACTGCCATCAGGAGCGTAATTTGTTACTCTTGATATTGCCATTTCAGAACCTGTAAAAGTTTTATTACTATGAATCTTTACAGTGGCAATATCTTCTGTTTTATAATTAACCCAATTACAATCTAATACTTTTATTTTAGT
This sequence comes from Lachnospiraceae bacterium, assembly GCA_045543455.1. Taxonomy (GTDB): domain Bacteria; phylum Bacillota; class Clostridia; order Lachnospirales; family Lachnospiraceae; genus SIG291. The sequence continues at coordinate 9,193 of JAZQMK010000036.1, read as the reverse complement.
AGTTCCTTCAAATCCGATAAACATCATCGAATGATCATCAACCCTTATTACATCGCCTATCTTTATATCAAATTTAACCAAATTATCATATGTGAAAGCAGCGCCAGCTGTTCCCACTAATTGAGCCGATACATTACTAGTAGGGTCTGCTTTTCCTATATACCATAAAGCAAATGCCGCAAAACCATGGCATGTCCAGCCTATATGACTTCCCTTGTTACCACTTGGATAGTATTGTCTTGTCAATAGACCTGGATTTACATTATATCCAAATCTTTCTTTAAACTTAGCAGATTGAACAATATTTGAATTATTACAATTATCACATCCAGGATTACTGTTTGTCTCATGACCTGATGCACACGCACCCTCATTTACTGTAAACTGAATTCCGGCTCCTTCATTAAAGTTACCCTCGTTAATCTCCAATATTTTTGCTAACTCCATAATTCTTCTAGCTACTTCCACCTCATTTACAGTTGGCAAATCAGCAGCTTTTACTTCTTCTTTCTTTTGTGTTACACACAATAATGGAATAATCATTGCACTAATTAAAATCAATGCAACTAATTTTCTCCCCATTTGTTTAATCCTTCGTTTCTTTTTGTCCATATTACTTCACCTCGTACATAAAATATTGTAAATAAATTATATCATAGCTTATCACTTTTCGTCAATTTGTATTAATCATTCTTGATAATTTTCTTTATATTAGATAAAAAATTGCAGTAGCAATCTACTTGCTACTGCAATAATCTTTTTATTTAACCATCACTACCTTAACAGCACTTCTTACTACTGTTCCATTAGCATCTTTTACATCTACATAGAACTGTCTTTCTCCACTTCCTGAAGCTGTCCAGCTATATGTATTTGCTGACTTAAAGTCATTTAATCTTCCCCAGTTACCTGTTATTGGATTGTAGATTAAGAAACTGTATGTATAACTTCCTGCTCCACCTGTTGCAGAAGCTGTAAGCTTAACGCTTTGGCCTGCTGCTACTGAAGATGCACTTGTTGTTACTGTTGCTTTTAAATCTGTACTTGCTAATACTTTTATTGTGATACCCTCACTTCTTACAACTTTGCCTGTACTATCTTTTACTTCTACATAGAATACTCTTGTATCAGTTGTTCCTGCTATCCAGCTTAACTTGTTAGCATCTGCAAAGCTTGCAAATCTATACCACATCTTTGTGTTTTCATTGTACATTAAGAAGCTATATGTGTATTTTCCACTTCCACCTGATGCTGTAGCTGTAAAGCCTAAGTTAGAACCTTTTACTACGCTACCGGCATTGGCTGTTAATTTTACTGATAATGCTTCTGATATAGTTATCTTAACGCCAGAACTTCTTACAACTGTTCCTTCACTATCTTTTACTTCTACGTAAAGAGTACGTATACCTGAAGCATAAGGTGTCCAACTATAGCTTGTTGCACTTGCAAAGCTATTGAATCTATAATAGCTCTTTGTTGCATCGTTGTACATTAAGAAGCTGTATGTGTACTTACCAGTGCCACCGGAAGCTGTTGCTGTAAGTTTTACAGTTTCATCAGAATACATACTTGTCTTATTAGCATTAAGTGTTACCTTTAAGGCTTCAATTGTTACTTTAACGCCTGTACTTCTAACTACTGTTCCTTCACCATCTTTTACTTCAACATACAATGTTTTTGGGCCATTTGCTGTCCAGTTATATGTATTAGCACTAGCGAAGCTGTTAAATCTGTACCAGCTCTTAGTTGACTCGTTGTACATCAAGAAACTGTATGTGTAAGAGCCTACTCCACCACTTGCTTTTGCTGTGAGTTTTACATTCTGTCCACTTAATACTTCTGTATCATTAACTGATAAATTTACTGCTAAGTTGCTCTTATTAGTTACTTTAATTCCTTCACTTCTAACAACTGTTCCCTGACTGTCTTTTACTTCTACATAGAAGGTTCTGTTACCACTTGCATTTGATGTCCAACTATATGTTGTTGCACTTGCAAAATCGTTAAATCTAAACCAACCTTTTGTAGCTTCATTGTACATAAAGAAACTGTATGTATAGCCTCCTGCTCCGCCTGCAGCTGTAGCTGTAAGTTTAATTGTATCACCTGTGAACATTGATGTTGTACTTGTGTTAAGTTTTACGCTGAGAGCTTCTGTTATAACTTTTACGGTACAGGTTGCAACTTTATTTCCATCAACTGTTGTAGCTGTTATTGTTGCTGTACCACTTCCAACAGCTGTGACAACACCACTTGAATTTACTGTTGCTATAGATGTATTGCTTGATGTCCATGTAACTGATTTATTGTATGCATTGTTTGGCGATACTGTTGCAACTAATGTCATTGTATTGCCTTTACCTGAAAGCGTTGCGCTTGTTTTATTTACTTCAATATGAATAGGTATTATCTTTACTGTAATTGTACATTCTGCAACTTTATTTCCATCTACAGTTGTCACAGTAATAGTTGTTGTTCCATTTCCTACTGAGGTCACGACTCCTTTTGTGTCCACTATTGCTACTGATGGATTACTTGATTTCCAAGTAACTGCTTTATTATATGCAATGTTCGGTGCGACTGTTGATACTAAAGTTGTTGAACCTAATTTTGAAAATGTTACACTTGCTCTATCTAATGTAACACCAGTTACTGCTACTTTCACTGTTACTATACATTCTGCAACTTTATTACCATCTACAGTTGTCACGGTAATAGTTGTCGTTCCATTTCCTACTGAGGTCACGACTCCTTTTTGGTCCACTGTTGCCACTGATGGATTACTCGATTTCCATGTAACTGCTTTATTGTACGCATTGCTTGGCGATACTGTTTCTACTAAAGTTGTTGAACCTAATTTTGAAAATGTTACACTTGTTCTGTCTAATGTCACGCCAATTACTGCTATTTTTACTGTAACGGTACATTTTGCAACCTTTGCTCCATCTGCTGTTTTGACCGTTATTGTTGCTTGGCCGTTACCTTTCGCTGTTACGAGTCCTGACTGATTAACAATTGCAACATCAGGATTATCTGATTCCCATATAACTGACTTATTATATGAATTGTTTGGCGATACGGTCGCTACTAAAGTTGTTGAACCTAATTTTGAAAATGTTACACTTGTTCTATCTAATGTTACTTTTTCTACTGGTACTTGTACATTAACTGTACATTTTGCAGTTCTATAAGCTTCTTCTGTAGCCACCGTAATCGTAGCTGTACCGTTACCAACAGCTGTTATTACACCATCTTGACTTACGGTTGCTACAGTTTCATCACTTGAAAACCATTTTACATTTTTGTTATATACTTCTTCGGGCAAAACAGTTGCTGTTAATGTTGCTGTAGCACCAATACTTTTTAATGTTACATCTGTTTTATCAAGCTTAACCTCTAATGGTATTTTATGATATCTATATTTCGTAGTTACAGCTGAATCATCTATTTTATAACACCAATCTCCAATCTTCTTATATACATTAAGAGTTGTTTTTGTGTAGTTTTGATAGGTGCTCATTTTATAGTAATAATAACTTCTATTACCATGACCTCCCCATTCTCCTTTACACATATATGGACTGCTTGAATTACAATATGCATCTGCTCCATTGCTAGTCCACTTTAAATGATAATATGTAATATTACTATCTACCAAATCTGGTGCTGATGCATGCTCATACACTACATTTGTATCATATATATAATCACCATGAACATAATTACCATGAATCCAACTATCTACATCAGTTTTTGTGCCTTCATAACAATAATGATAATAATAAGAGCTTATTAATTTTACCGTATCTGATGTCGTTACATTAGATATTGACTCCCATGGTTCTCCACTTTTTTCATATGTAGTAACATCAATACCAGTATCAGACCAACCGGTTCCAGGGGATGTAGCTGCTTGAACCTCATATATATTTTGATACATAATATCGTATTTATCTCTATTATCTAGTACTTCTTGTGGTATTTCATCAGCATACCACCAACCATCTATTAACACTGGTTCTGATGGTATTCTTACCGTAATGCTACAAGTTGCTGTCTTTACACCTGATTTAGTTGTAGCTGTAATTGTAGCTGTACCATTTGCAACAGCTGTAACTACACCTGATTGACTTACAGTCGCCACTGAAGTATTACTTGATTTCCATGATACAGACTTATCTGTAGCATTTGATGGTAATACTGTAGGTATTAATGTTGTAGTTGCACCTTTTTTTAACAATGTTGCAGATATATTGTTAAGAGATATGCTAGTTGGGATGATAACAGAAGGTTGTGTTATTGCCGAATAAACATATCCACCATAACGTGTACTATATCTAGTTAATGGTTGTGGAGAAGTTGTTCCAGATGTATAAAATGAGTCATAACAATATAATACTCCTTTTTGCAATGATAACTCATTAGCTACCATAACATAATGCGTACCACCTTCTGGTGGCTCAACATATAAAATAGTGTAATATCCTTTGTCAATATTAATCCATAATTGTTCATCACTTGCATTCCAATACCCCAAATAATTAAGTGTTTTACCTTTTTGATTTGCATATGCTACTGGAGCATTAGCACCATTGATTTGTAAAAAATTTGAATTAATAAAACCATTTGCCTTCTGCCAAGTCAAATATGAATCTGGGTTAAAAGAATTACTTCTATCTATGTTAGTCTCATATATCAACTTCGACTGTGCTACAACCCAACATCCATATTGTCTCATATTTGCATCATCTGAACCACCTTGTCCCCAATAACGATAATCGTTTGAATAATTTGATGCAAAGATATTGATCGTATTGGTATTAACAATTAACAACAAACTCATCATTGTTAATAAAACACTAAAAAAAATACTTTTTAAATTTGCATTCTTCATATTAATTCCTCCTTGTATAATTTAATAACTAATTATTCAATAGGCTTAGTTAAACCCATGATATAATTATAATATTATCAATCAGATAATAGTTCTTGTTACATCCATTGAACCAATAAATGTAACATATTTAGAAAATTTTGCTCCATCACCTTCTTTCATATTTGATTTTAACATACTCATTATGAAATATCCCTGAAACATTCACTTGTTTTTTTGAAAAAATTATTTCAAATTTCAATAAATAATATCCTTTGCCCATCGCTACATATAGAGCCCCATTGTCAATATAACCATTTTAATATATAATATAATTATGATATTTATAAAAGGAGTTTGATTATATGCCGTCAAATAACCTCAGACAACATATTACTATTAATCACTTAATTCAAATACTTTTTCAAGATTATGATTCTGTATTTCCAGATGTTATCGGAATACCGTCAACTCGAGTATTTATTGAATCAATTTTCCCTCAAGAAATACTCAACAATAACAAAGAACAATTGAATTTGAATCCTATATGGACAAATTCATCTAGATTATCCAAATTAAGTAATCGCACAGATAATCATCCCGGACCATCTTTTATAGATAAACTAATGAAAATATTATCAACCGACCCTGATGTTATGCATAATATTAATAGAAATTGCAACAATTTATGGACAAAGTATAACGGGAATTTTTCCATATTAAAGCAAAAAGTCGACTCAATATTAAAAGATTATCGCTACAATGATTGTAAAATAATTAGTGAGGAACTAAAAATTTTAATCACTGAATCCAATTCACCCTCACAAATCCTTACAATTCTCTCATTATTTGCATTGTTAGGCAAATACATAAACTCCATTCAATTTGATTGGAAAACTCTCCTATCTAAAGCTAATACAATATCAAAACTTTTTGATTCGACATTCAATAATGATGAAACTGTTGTTGAAAATAATTGCCATTTATATGAAAATAGTTCAAAATTTAACATATTTAAATATACCTGTAATCATAAAACTTATTCAGCTATATTAGGCGAAAAAATTAAACACGGTGCTAATGCTATTATATACAAAGCTTATATATTAAACACTTATGAGTCTGTTATTGTTGCTTCATATTCAATACAATCAATGCTTGATTGCGCTATATTTAGAGATTATAATCTTAAACAAACTTTACTAAACATAAACCACCCAAACTTATGTTCCATATATGATGTTATCATTGATGACACAACACAAAAATACTACATAATAGAACAATATTTACAAGGGATAACATTAGCTAATTTTATTAACTACATTCATATTATTAATACTCGTGAATTTATCCTTTACATATACCAACTATTAAATGCTATATCATATTTACATACCTTTGGAATAATACATGGTGATATAAACCCAAATAACATAATAATTAACAATTCATCATTATATTTAATTGATTATAGCGATACAAACTATAATGATAACAATACAAATTCACGAACTACTGATATCATTAACTGTGAATATTGGAGCCCTGAAAAATTAAAGCGCCAAAAATATGACTATCGCTCTGATATATTTTCTATAGGCGCTACAATAAAAGCTCTCCTACCATTATTAGATAAATATGATACTTTTATTGATTCAAATTCATTTATAAAATTACAATTAATATGTGAAAAAGCTACTAAACATAATTCCAAAGATAGACACCAAAACCTTGATGAATTTATACACGAATTAAACGAAGCACTAAACTATTCCTGTGAGCATACTCCAAGCGATATTGTAAAAATAATTTCAAATCACTCGTAAATACATATCTATTAATTTGAATTATGTATAACATATGCTTACTTATAATTTTACAATCATAAGTACCCTTTATGTATTAAATTGTATTCCACATCAATATTATGATTGATATTTGTAAAAAATCATCTAACTATTGACATATAACCATAAAAGAGAACTGCTCATCATGAACTGATGAAGCAATTCTCTTTTTATATGTATTTTTATGATTATTTAACTGTTACTGTCTTAACAGCACTTCTAATCACTGTTCCATTGCCATCCTTTATGTCTACATAGAAGTGTCTGTTGCCAGTTCCTGAAGATGCCCAGCTAAATGTATTTACTGATGTAAAATCATTTAATCTCGCCCAGTTGCCACTTACAGGATTATACAAAAGGAAACTATATGTATAACTTCCTACACCGCCTGTAGCACTTGCTGTAAGATTTACCTTCTGACCAGATGATACTAAAGATGTGTTTGTAGTTACCGTAGCTTTTAAATCAGTACTTGCTAATACATTAATTCTAATACCTTCACTTCTTACAACCTTATCTGTGCTATCCTTAACCTCTACATAGAATACTCTTGTATCAGTTGTTCCTGCTATCCAGCTTAACTTGTTCGCATCTGCGAAGCTTGCAAATCTGTACCACATCTTTGTGTTTTCATTGTACATTAAGAAGCTATATGTGTATTTACCACTTCCACCTGATGCTGTAGCTGTAAAGCCTAAGTTAGAACCTTTTACTACGCTACCAGCATTAGCTGTTAATTTTACATTTAAAGCTTCTGACATTGTTACCTTAATGCCTTCACTTCTAACTGTTGCACCTTCTGCATCTTTAACTTCTACATAAAGAGTACGTGTACCAGTTGCATTAGGTGTCCAACTATAGCTTGTTATGCTTGAAAAGCTGTTAAATCTGTACCAGCTTTTCGTTTCTTCGTTATACATTAAGAAGCTATATTTATAGCTTCCGCTTCCACCTTCTGCATTAGCTGTAAGTTTGATTGTATCGCCAGTGTACATAGATGTTATGCTAGTGTTAAGTTTTACACTGAGTTCTTCAGCCATAACTGTTACTGTACAGGATGCAGTCATACTTCCATCTGCTGTTGTTACTGTGATAGTTGCAGTACCATTACCTACAGCTGTAATGATACCTGTAGAACTTACTTTTGCTACTGATGTATTACTTGATTTCCAAGTTATTGTCTTGCTATCTGTTGTATTACTTGGATTGTAGGTAACCGTTAAGTTTTTTGTATCGCCTATCTCTAAGTTTATGCTTGTCTCATTTAATGAAATACTACTTAATGGCTTTTTATCTAAACTCTCATAGTTTGGACGAATATATCCAATAATCGGACAAGTTTTATTTGCAATCTGATAAAAATAGTTTGATGTACTCGCTCGTATTTGAACCTCTCGCGCTATACCATTATCACCAGTAACTGCATATATAGAACCATTAACAACATCTTTAACAAATCCCACATGATTTAAACTATCAAATCCACTTTCGTGTAAAATGTAGATATCACCTGGCTGTGGCGTAAAACTTGACTTTGTAACAGCAGTTGCGCCACTCAAAATAGTTTTATCTGTCTTTGATAAAAACGTGCTATCAGAATAATAATAAGCTTTGGCACCATAATTTTTAATCATATCAGTACAAAAATCTGGAACTTCCGTATTAGAACTGAATAAATCACCTATTCCTACTTTCTTCCCACACAATTTTAAAAACCAAGCAGACCAATTATCTGAAGAAATATCTGTACATCCTGCACTTATGAACGTATTAAAATCCCATCCTTCTAAACTAGTTGCATAATCAATAATATTAGTTTTTACTTGTGATGATGATGATGATGTCATTGCATCCGGCAATGAAATGTTGTAGTCTGGCTCATAGTTTTTCGCACGAGTAACAGCCATTGTATCGAATTCACTAAACTTAATACTATGAATTCTTATAATTCCTTTAGGATATTTTCCACTACTTGTATAGTTACAATCTAATACTTTTATCTTATCATCCCCATCATAGTCTAAGAACATTGCAGAATGCGCTGCATCTAAGGTAGTATCATAAATTCTAAGGATGTCTCCAATTCTCACATCGTTTTGGATCATATTAGTTTTATTAAATACCATTCCTTCTTTACCTATTAATTTTCTATACACATCACTATTATCGCTATCTTTTGCTATATACCAGAGTGCAAAGTTGCTAAAGCCATAGCAGGAGTATCCATCATTCCCACCATAGGAACCATCTGTTCTGTACTGTCCAGGTAAAAGATTTATATTTAATTTATATCCAAAAATGTTTTCAAAATATGATGAATTCATTATTTTTACATTATAACAATTTTCACATCTATCATTTCCACATGATTCTCCATTAGTAGACCATATTTTTCCTATTCCATCATCTAAACTACCGTCATTAACTTCTAAAATTTTCGCAAGTTCTTTTAAAGTCGGAGGCCAAGCGG
>JAZQMK010000035.1:0-20172 GCA_045543455.1 Lachnospiraceae bacterium | reverse complement strand
ATCATCGTCCACCCACTAAGTACTGGCGTCTCCAAAGTGTTTTCTTTGCAAATGGAACTTCACCTGTATATTATCAGTCCCTTTAAGTTTTTCATAGCTTGAGGGATTTTTTAATTCCTATAGGACTAAGTTAGCGTCACTCACACGTCCACCAGCAATTTTCCTATTGTCTTGAAGCTAACATTGTGCAATTTGATTTTAACTTACGACTATCTAGTTTAATAGATTCACAGCTAACTTAAGTTGCGTAGCAACTTTATGGGGGATTCACATATGATGGTGATGCTTGCATCAAGACATCATATGTGAAGCAGCCATACAAGTACCATAGGTACTAAGTTAGCGTAACTTACACCACCACCAGCAATTTTCCTATTGTCTTGAAGCTAACATTGTGCAATTTCCGTTAAATAAAAAGGATTATCCTAGATAACCGTAAGCCCCGTGCAACTGTCTGAACAACTTTGAATGGACCATCAAAAAACAAAAGCTGACTTAGCGGTGCGTAGCACCTTATGGTTATGCCTATATGGAGAACAATGCTTGCATTAGTACAACATATGGGCATAACCATAAAGTACCGTAGGTACTCTAAGTCAGCGTATATAATCAATCACCATTCAAAGTTGTGAGTTTTGCTTAAGGGGCTTACTGCCTCTTGCTACACCTATATGGATAATACTTTTTATAGGAAATAAACCGTTAGCAAAAGACAATAGAAAATTGCCTTAAAAAAAGTGGCCTCGACCTAAGCCAAGACCACTTTATTACATTTTCAACTTTAATTAGTTGTTACCAGACATTTGTTCTTCCTGTCTCTTGATCATCTTTCTAACCATTTCACCGCCGATTGAACCAGCCTGTGCACTTGTTAAGTGACCATTGTAACCTTCCTTTAAAGGTACTCCAAGTTCAGAAGCTACCTCCATTTTTAATTTGTCCATAGCTGACTTTGCATTTGGTACAGAAATTCTGTTACTGTTACTTGATGTCATGCTATTCACCTCCATATACAATTATAGTTTTTTCGGTGGGTACCTTCTTGTCCCTCACCGTACTATTATTGTGTACAAAGTTTCAAATATTATTATGGTAAATATTGTATTGATTTTCCGATATTTATTTTTTCTTCTTCACTTACTAAAATACCTATGATTTCAAGGCCCAAATCAATAGAAGTTCCCATTCCCTTAGATGTAATAATCTTTCCGTCTACTACTACTTTGCTGTCTGTATATTCAGCTCCTATAAGCTTGTCTTCAAAGCCTGGGAAACAAACTGCTTTTTTACCCTTTAAAAGTTCCATCTGCCCAAATATTGATGGTGCTGCACAAATAGCTGCAATATATTTGTCCTTTTCATAAAATGAACGAATAATATTTTTTGCTTTCTCATCAGCATTGATAAGCTTGTATCCGCCGCCACCAGGCACAAATAACATATCTGAGTCTGCAAATTCAGCTTCCCAAAGCATTATATCTGCTGCTACCTTAATTTTTTGAGCACTTACTACCTCTTTACTGTCCATAAGTGAAATTGTTTCAACGTTAATCTTTGCTCTTCTTAATAAATCCACTACTGCTAACGCCTCAACAGTTTCAAATCCATCAACTAAAAATACACTAACTTTTGCCATATTATCCTCTCTTCTAAACATCTAACTTATTATATTTACTTTTTATTATTGTTTATATTATAATACTATAATAAATATATTTTTGAAAGGAAAATTTTATGGAAATCGAAAGAAAATTTTTAATACACTCTATTCCCTACAATCTTGATGACTTTAAATGTCGTAGTATTACTCAGGCCTACCTTTGTACAAATCCGGTAGTTCGTATACGTAAGGATGATGATAATTACATTTTAACCTACAAAGGAAAAGGTCATATGGTAAGGGAAGAATATAATCTTGCGCTTAATGAAGATGCCTTTAACCATTTGCTTAAAAAGGCTGATGGAAATATTATCTCCAAATTACGTTATGAAATCCCAATTGAAAATAATCTTTTGATTGAGCTTGATATTTTCAAGGATAAATTTTCAGGTCTTGTTTTAGCAGAGGTAGAATTTGCCAGCGAAGAGGCTGCCAATCAATTCGTTCCACCTGACTGGTTTGCTACTGAAGTAACATATGATAAAGAATATCATAATTCAACCATGAGTCGTCGCATTTTCTAGTTATCTTGTATGACTTTTCTTGCCATTTCTTTATATTTTTCAATGGTTTCCGGTGGTGATACAATTTTTACACTGCCGGAAAGACCAAATAACCACCCAAAGAACTGTGCACTTTCCACTATATCAGCATGCACTAAAAAATGATCTTTATCTTTTTTTATTATTGACACATCTTTTCCGAATTTATCATATACGGCACCAATTAATTTATTTTCCATTTCTATGGACACCTTCTTTGTATTGCCGCCATACATACCAAATACAGAATTAGTATATGTAGACATATTCAGTTTATCAAATTCTTCTTTTCCTTTTCTTGCTTCTTCTTTTATGTTAAGGCTGTCCATCTTATCAACTCTGTAATGTCTTATCATATTATCCTTATGACTGTAGCCTAAAAGATAATAGTTTTCATTATCCCAGATTAATGCATACGGACTAACCTGGTAAATTGCACCATCATGACGATAGACAATTTTTTTATAAATATCCAAATCAAAATATTTAAATTCTATCTGGAAGTTATTATTAATGGCCTCATAAATGTTATCAATAATGTAGGAAACTGACTTATTACTTCCTTTATTTTCATTCATAATATAAATGTGACGGTCTAATTGCTTGGCTTCATGTACGCTGGCAAGCTTTTCAAATTTTTTAATCATTTTTTCAGCTTGAGAGTGTGTCAGAAATTTTGCTGCAAGAACTGCATCAGTAAGGGTTTTTAATTCTGAAATGTTAAACATTCTGTCATCTATATAGTACCCTTTGTTTGTCTTTTTTACTTCAACCCCATATGTATAAAGCATTTCCACATCATCATAAATGCTCTTTCTTTCTGCACTTACACCTCTTGCTTGTAGTTTTTCTAAAATTTTTCTCATAGGAATTGGATGCTTTTCATCACTTTCTTCATTAAGAATCTGTAGCAGATATAACATTTTCAATTTCTGATTAGACGATTTTGCCATAGTAAACCTCCCTATTTTTTGAGATAATTATACCTTTTTTTTCAAATTTTTACAATTAATAATATTTAATCACAGAGAAAGATTGCATTTTTTGTCATACAATGTTATAATGTAAACAATACGAAAGGATTGGAGTGACTCTTATGTTTAAATCAAAAAAAGATTCTCTTAAACCTCAGCAGGACTTGCAATTATTAATGGACGCCATGAACAATGTTATCACTAACGGTGACAGTTCTATGGTAGATGCTTCGACATTTGCCGACCCTGAAGTTGGTAAATTATTTAACAGCATGCTCTATGCTATTAAGAAATCAAACAATCATTACGCAATGCACCTTAACGATTCTATGGAAGTTATTGGTAACAGTGAATGTATCAAGTCTATGATTGAACGTGTTCAGTCTCAGACCTCTTCCATTTCAGATATGCAGACTACCAGCCAGGAGCTTGGAAGTTCTATCAACAATATTTCAGCCGCAGTTGAAAATATTATTGCTAATACCAACATTGCACTTGAGACAGCAATTAAGAGTTCTAACAATATGAATAATAGTATTGAAGTTGTTAATAAAGCTACAGATTCAATGCACCATATAGGTGAGATGATTATATCATTTAAGGATAAGACAACACAGATTACTGATATTATTCACATTGTTAAGAAGATTGCTAACCAGAGTGGTCTATTAGCACTTAATGCTTCTATTGAAGCTGCCAGAGCAGGTGAAGCAGGACGTGGTTTCGCAGTTGTTGCTAATCAGGTTAAAGAACTTTCCAACAACACTAGTGCTTCCGCAGAAGATGTTGTTCGCTATGTTACAGAATTACAGGATGGTATCGATGAATTAGTTAACACAATTAATCAGACTGCATCTTATATTGAATCAAGTAATGAGATTGTATCTCAATCAGTTAAGGATATTGATAATATTAACCAGGAGATGAATGTTATCACGGATGAAATTAGCAGTATTTATGATGCTGTTGAGACTCAAAGTGAAGCTACTAACCTCTTCGCTACAGCTGTTGCTGATTTATCAGATTCTTATCAGTTATTGCTTGACGACTGCTTAAAGACCGGTGCTCTTATGCATAGAATCAGCCGTTCGGTTGATAACTGCCGAAGCGATCTTGCAAGACAAAAATGTATACTTTCTCGTCAAGAGTGGCTTAGAGTATTCGAGATTGACCACCTTATCTTTACATGGCGTCAATACAACAGCTTACAAGGCTATGAAAAACTTGTTATTACACAGATTAACAACCCTAATGGATGTAAGTTTGGTAAATGGGCTAACAAACAGACAGAACCTAGACTTATCAATTCTGAACCATTTAGAAATCTTGTTAAATATCATCAAAAGATTCACGAAAAATCAGTTGACTGTTGGAACGCAACACAAGATGGCAATCAAGCAGTTGCATTACAACACTTTAATGAAGCTTATGACTGGATGCAAAAATTCATTGTTGAGATTAATAAACTTAAAAAACTCGACCTTGAAATTTTCGGTGATATAACTGAAGAAGTAAAACTTTAATTTAAACTGAAACCTAAGAGTAAGCTCTTAGGTTTCATTACATTATAACGCAACGAGGTAGAAACATTGAAAAAAATTTTTTTAACACTTGTTATTTTAATTATGACAATATTTATAAGTCCGGCACTTATTAATGGTGCAGAGCTTACACCCGATATTAAGCTTTCAGGAACTGCTCTGTCAGGTCTTAATGATAACAATTATAACACTAATAAAACTTTTAAGAAAAATGATGCAATTACTATCACCTCCAAAGATGGTAGTAAAATCGCTGGTATTTATATCTTATGGAACAAGCCGGTAAGTCCTTGGACCTTAACTACAGACAATGGTAGCATTTCCTGTGGCAACAATGGATATCTACATGAATATATCCCTTTAAGCAGTCCAAGCCAGTCACTTACAATTAATATCCCATCAAACAATATGGCAATATGTGACATTAGAATTTTCAGTGCCGGTCCACTGCCACAGGATGTTCAGGTATGGACTCCACCTTGCGATAAAGCCGATATTATGATTGTTTCATCACATGCAGATGATGAAATCCTATTTTTTGGTGGTATACTCCCAACCTACGGTGTAGTAAGAAATGCTACAATTCAAGTTGTATATATGACTGAATTTTGGTCCACTACTCCTATCCGCGAGCACGAAAAGCTAGACGGTTTGTGGGCAAGTGGTATTAAAACTTATCCCACATGTCTTGATTTCTATGACCAATATTCTTCAAGTCTTGCTCAGGCTATGAGCCAATATGATATTAATATTATGACTGAAAGACTTGTTGACCAGATTAGACGCTTTAAACCACAGGTTATTGTAACCCATGATTTTAATGGTGAATACGGCCACGGTTTCCATATGATTACAGCCAAAGCCGTCGTAGATGCTGTAGAAGCTGCTGCAAATGCATCAAAGTACCCTGACAGCTATAAGCAATACGGACAATGGGATACTAAAAAAACTTATATTCATTTATATGGAGAAAATAAAATTCGCTTGGATTTTAGACAACCAATCCCACAAATGAATAACCAGACAGCTCTTGATATTGCAAAAGCAGCTTATAAAAAGCATGTTTCTCAACAGTGGTGTTGGTTCTATGTATCTGACGATTACCAATACAGTTGTGCCGAATATGGTCTTTATAGAAGCACTGTAGGAGCTGATACAAGTAACGATTTATTATGCAATCTAAAAACCTATGCCCAGATACAGGCAGAAGAGGAAGAACAAAAATCAATTCAAGCTTCCATTGAAGCTTCAAGCAAAGAAGCAGAAAGCATCAGTGCTTCAATTAAAGCATCTGAGGAAGCTGTAATACAGGCTAGTAAGGAAGAAGCAAGCAAACACGCTCTTCAAGTTGCCAAAGAAAAAGAAAAGCAGGCGCGTACCGTAAAAACACTTGTTATATCCGGTTCTGTCCTTATTATTGCAGCCATTGGCCTACTATTATATACAAATTTAAAACGAAAAAGGAGATAATTATGATTTGTCCAAAATGCGGTGCTAATTTACCCGATACTGCTAAATTTTGTCCAAAATGCGGAGGACCTCTTCCAATAACAAAGTTACCTGCAAAAAAGCAGACAAAAACAGTTGTAAAGTCAGCAGATAAACCAAAGGTTAATCAACAACCTATTGAACCTGTTGTAAAACCAAGCAAGAAAAAAAGTGGTGCAGGTTTGGTAATATGCATTATTTTATGTATACTTGCCATCATCGCTGCTATTATCTCAACAGTATTTTTAATTAAATCACAACAGGAGCTTAATGACAGCAAGGCTCAGCTATCAAAAGTACAGGCTTCGCTTGATGATTTATTAAATTCTACCACTGAAGAAAAAACTACTGAAGAACCAACTACCAAGGAGCAGGCCACAGATGCCCCAACTCAAGATTCTACCGAAGAAGCTACTGAAGAAGTAACTGAAGAAGCTACTGAGGACTCAACTGAAGAATCAACTGAAGAATCCACAGAAGAATCTACCGAAGGTGATGGTGAAAATTCTGAAATTCCACAAACACTTTTAGATATGTTAAACAATCCTGCTAATGTAATTAATTGCGATATCGGGACAACTAAAGACTTCCCAGGTTACACATTAAATGTTCCTGATGACTGGAATATAGAAAACGATAACCATGGTTACTATTATATTGATTCTCCTGAATTATTAGTAACAGTTACCATTTCCAATGTTACATCCTCATCAATAGTCAAGATTCCTGTAGATGGTGGCGAACCAATTCCTGTCACTGCTGATGAAATATTTATAAAACATCTTGAAGATCTTTTTGATAGCGGTATTTCCTCAGATGCGATAGGTCGTTTACAGGGAAATTATGAAAGTGGATACTGGGTTAAGCTTGAATATGAATACGATGGCGTAACCAACTACGGATATTATTTCAACATAATAAATACAGCAAAAGAAAAGCAATGTGACATATTTATAAATACTACTGAAAATATGTCAGAAATCACACCACTTATAAATACAGCTATTAAATTTGTAAGTAGCATTAACCTAAAATAGGAACCAAAAAGTCGTAAAGGAAGATATCATCTCTCCTTTACGACTTTGCTTTTTTATATTTAATTATTTTCTTCTACCGTTGTAGTTGGCGTATCAACATCGTCTGTTGGACTCTCAACATCTTGTGTTGGTTCTTCAACTTCATCTGTTGGTTCTTCTACACCACTTGTTGGTTGTTGCACTCCACTTGTTGGCTCTTGTACTCCACTTGTCGGCTGCTGTACGCTACTTGTTGGTTGTTCTCCTGATATTGGCCCATCCTCATCTCCACCGGCATCTATTACCATTTTCGCATACTCTCTAAGCTTATTTTCCCAAAGCTTATATGCTTCTTTATTAAGATGAACATATTTATCTGTACTATATTCCTTCTTCATATAGCCATTGCTATCGCAAAGCATTGTTGAAACATCAATGTAACCATATCCGTTTTCCATACACATCTGACGAACCAAAAGATTGTAATTTCTAACAGCAGCATTTGTTAAATGTTCTTTTTCTCTGCCTTCACAAATATATGTTGTACTAAGCACATAGACCCTTACACCCGGACTATATTTTTCAATATTTTTGATAAGTATTTCATAGCGTTCTACCAGTTTCTCATTAGAAGCCCAGCCAATGTCATTAAGACCAAAGGAAATGAACACCTTATCAACAGTCATTCTGGAAACATTTTTATAAACATAATCTCTATATCCATTATACATAGGATGAGTTGCGCTAGAACTTAATGCCTTTAAAGTAGAGTAGCCTACCTTACATAAAAAATATGGATTAGAAAAGAAACCTTTTCCTTTTGAAGTTGCATAGCTGCTAAAACCAACTGTAATAGAATCACCTACAAATACAGAATTATCAAAAAACTGATCCACCCTGTCAGCAGCAGCATATTTGTAAGACGGCCATATATTGTTACCTTCTGCCTCTTCTGAAGAAGTTGTTGTCTCCTGTTCGCCTTCTACAGTAGTAACCTCTTCTGTTCTTGGCTCTTCAAGTGATGGCTTTTGCCCTAATGTTCCACCTTGACTTGGAAAAACATCTCCCGGATTTGTATAATCTTCTGTTCCATCATAAGAAGTAGTCTTTGAAATACCACCATCTATTGTAGGAAACGGTTTAAAAACAGTGGTATTTTTTACAACCTTATTAGTAGTCCTTGTGGCTTTACTATTCGCTATAACTGTATTTCTTGCTTTGTTAATCATTACAACAGCAAAAATAAGTGCAATAATAGCAACAACACCAAAAACTATCTTCCATATATCACGTTTTTCTTCCATAATAACCTCATTTCTTCTACTGTACACTATAAAGTATTTCTGAGTAGGTTGGATATGCTAAATATTCCTTACCCATAATACCTTCAAGCTTGTCTATTACGCCTCTCAATTCTTCCATTTTGACCAATACTGACTCGTTATAATATTTTGCTAACTCGTAACTGCCTGTTATCTTTCCTGCTTTGCGCAACAAATAGTCAAGCTCATCTGTCATTTTAACTATTCCAGCCGACAAATCAGCAATTCGCTCAAGCATAGTCTTCTCAAGCTCCGAATTAATATTTATGCTATGCTTCTTTTGATACAGACTGGCCAATTCCTCCTGGTATTTTACTATAGACGGTATTATACCTTTATATATCATCTCTCTTAAGGTAAGCGCCTCTATATTAATATTCTTATAATAATTTTCTAATAAAATCTCATATCGTGACTCAAGCTCTTCCTTAGTAAACACTCCATGCTTTTTGAATACTTCCACGCTTTTTTCACTGACAAATTCAGGCAATGCATCCACAGTTGATTTAAGATTTGCAAGACCTCTTTCCTTAGCAGTTAATATCCATTCACTAGAATAATTATTGCCATTGAAAATTATTCTTCTGTGCAAACGTATATTTTCCTTAATAAGCTTGTTTAAATCACCATTAAAATCTGTACTATTTTCAAGCTGGTCTGCAAACTGAGCTAATGCTTCTGCCACAATAGTATTAAGAATTATATTAGGACCTGATATTGAAAATGCAGAGCCTAACATTCTAAACTCAAACTTATTACCTGTAAACGCAAATGGCGAAGTTCTATTGCGATCTGTGGTATCCTTTGGAAAATGTGGCAATACAGTAGCTCCAATCTCCATAAGCGATTTCTTTCTATCCTGAAGCTTTTCGTCATTCTCAATAGCATCTAATATGTCAGTAAGCTCTTCCCCAAGGAAAATAGACACTATTGCCGGTGGAGCCTCATTTGCTCCTAATCTATGGTCATTTCCTGCACTTGCTGCAGATACCCTTAAAAGTTCCTGATAATCATCCACAGCCTTAATTACCGCTGTTAAAAACAATAAAAATTGTGCATTCATAGATGGTGTATCACCAGGCTCTAAAAGATTCTTACCCTTATCAGTTGATATAGCCCAATTGTTGTGCTTTCCACTTCCATTAACGCCCTCAAAAGGCTTCTCATGAAGTAGACAGGTTAATCCATGCTTAGCTGCAATACTCTTCATAAGCTCCATTACAAGCTGATTATGATCTGTGGCTATATTAGTTGTTGAATATACTGGGGCAAGCTCGTGCTGAGCAGGTGCCGCCTCATTATGTCTGGTTTTAGCAAGAACACCCAATTTCCAAAGTTCCTCATCAAGCTCCTTCATATATTCTAAAACTCTTGGCTTAATAGCTCCAAAATAGTGATCTTCCAGTTCCTGCCCCTTTGGTGGCTTTGCACCAAATAAGGTTCTTCCACAATATAATAAATCAGGTCTCTTTTCATATACTTTTTTATCTATAAGGAAATATTCCTGTTCTGCACCTACAGTAGTTATTACTCTTTGTGTCTTAGTATCTCCAAAGAGTCTTAAAATGCGTAACGCCTGCTTATCAATAGCTTCCATTGATCTTAGAAGCGGTGTTTTCTTATCTAATGCAGCTCCGCTATAAGAGCAAAATGCAGTTGGAATACATAATGAACCATTTTTAATAAATGCATACGAAGTAGGATCCCATGCTGTATAGCCTCTTGCTTCAAAGGTTGCTCTTAAGCCTCCTGATGGAAAACTTGAAGCATCTGGTTCACCCTTTACTAACTCTTTTCCTGAAAATTCCATAATAACCTTACCATTGCCATCCGGCGAAATAAAGCTGTCATGTTTTTCTGCAGTAACACCAGTCATAGGTTGGAACCAATGAGTATAGTGCGTTGCTCCTTTTTCTATGGCCCAATCCTTCATTGCACTTGCCACAACATTAGCCACATCAAGCTCTAAATGTGTGCCTGCCGCAATAGTCTTTCTCAAGGCATTATATATATCTTTTGGTAATCTTTCCTTCATTACGGTATCATTAAACACCATACATCCAAATTTTTCAGGTATATTATTCATAATTTCCTCCGATTTATCATAGGTACAAAATCGATTATACTACAATTCAAAATTGAAAACAAGATTATTCATTTCTAAATAATTCTATCATCTCATTAGTAAGACTTATATTTGAAGGATTATATGGTATATCCGCTCTTTTAAACCAGCGTCCCTCTTTCAATTCATTTGTATCTAAATGTATCGTAGAATCACCATCTAAGCTTGCAAAAAAGCCCATAAGCAACGAATCTGAAAATGACCATGGTTGCGACTTATAATACTTAATATCCTTAACCCTAAGCCCTACTTCTTCCATTACTTCTCTTCTTACAGTATCCTCTAAGGTTTCTCCTGTCTCAACAAAGCCTGCAACCAAAGCATATTTTGAATATGGTCTGTTCGCATATTTAGTCATCAAAAGCTCATCACCATTGGTAACTGCTACAATAACAGCAGGCGAAATTTTAGGATACATAACATTTTTACATTGAGTACAGCACATAGCTCTTTCAAAGGTGCTCTTTTCCATCCTCGCCCCACAATGTCCACAAAATCTGTTATTGTCGTAAAAATGCTTAAGCGACAAGCCTGTAATAGCCACAAATGCAATCCACATAGGTTCTAGTTGCTTTATCTCGTCAATTGTATAATATCTATATTTTTCATTTTCACAAATGTCTGCATCTTCTGCCAAATAAAATAATTGTCCATCTATAGAAAATAAATAAGTACTCTTTACTTTAAATTCCTTTGCATATGGCACCAAATTATCTGCTCTACTTAAAAGCACTTGATTTTCCTTATATATCAACAAATAGTCATCCTTTGATGCTTCATCCTTTTTAAAGCTTATATCATATACCTTTGGCCAAATATCCTGTATCATAATAATTCCTTTCTACTGCAAAAAATAAAAAGGAATCTTGCAAGCAAGATTCCTAGAGTGCGGATGAAGGGACTTGAACCCCCACGGTCTCCCACTAGATCCTAAGTCTAGCGCGTCTGCCAATTTCGCCACATCCGCATAGAAAAATGAGACTGCCGGGGTTCGAACCCGGGACACCTAGATTAAAAGTCTAGTGCTCTACCGACTGAGCTACAATCCCATAATAAAATATATATATCACTATTTATCGCCCAAGGCGAACTGGGCTAGCTGGATTCGAACCAGCGACTGCAGGAGTCAAAGTCCTGTGCCTTACCGCTTGGCGATAGCCCAAAATTTTAACTTGTGCAGTTAAGGGTGGATAATGAGATTCGAACTCATGACCTCCAGAGCCACAATCTGGCGCGCTAACCAACTGCGCTATACCCACCATTATCAAAAAGTAAATGCGCCGTTAAGCGCAACTACTTCGTGTGCCCAAAGGGATTCGAACCCCCGACCCACGGCTTAGAAGGCCGTTGCTCTATCCAGCTGAGCTATGGACACAAACCTTGATGCTTTGCATCAAAAAGCGGGTGATGGGAATCGAACCCACGTATCTAGCTTGGAAGGCTAGTGTTCTACCATTGAACTACACCCGCAAAAGTCGGGGTGACAGGATTCGAACCTGCGACCTCTTGATCCCAAATCAAGCGCTCTAGCCAAGCTGAGCCACACCCCGGTTAAGGTTTTTTAGTTTTTCACTTGCGTCGTTTACCGCAACGCAAGTGTTATTATATTACATAGAATTTTGTTTGTCAACATGTTTTTTGAAATTTTTTTAAATTTTTTTTCATTTCCTCCAAAGCCTTGCCTCTATGGCTTATTTTATTCTTTTCTTCCATAGAAAGTTCCGCCGTTGTCTTGCCTAATTCCTCAACATAAACTATAGGATCATATCCAAAGCCATTACTTCCACGTTGTTCGTAGCCTATATATCCTTCAATAGTTCCTCTGGTTGTAATTACATTTCCATTAGGGAAAGCTGCTGCAATTGCACAAACAAATCGCGCAGTTCTAAGACTCTTTTCAACGCCTTCAAGTCTTTCAATTATAATTCTATTTTTTTCCGAATATGGTGTATCTTCGCCTAAATATCTGGCGGAATAAATACCTGGCTCTTTATTAAGATAATCCACCTCTAAACCTGAATCATCAGCCAATACAAGCTCGTTTGTAAGCTCCATAATAGTTTTAGCCTTTATAATTGCATTTTCCTCAAAGGTCGTTCCATTTTCTTCAATTTCAACGCTAATTCCAGCCTCCTTAAGAGAAACTATCTCCACATCTAAATCAGCCATAATTTCTCTTATTTCTCGCATTTTCCCTTCATTTGTTGTCGCAAATATTATTCTTTCCATCGTTATCTTCTCGTCCTATTCCTTCATATTAGTAAACATTTTTAAACATACATTCCACTTTTTAGTTTCTTCTACATTTTCCCAAACTCTGCCATAAGAACTTATATAACTCTCTCCATCGTCAATTACAGCTATGGAGGTTGAATATCCAGCTCTATACTCTACTGCTATAGGGTTCTTTGAATTTGGAGTCTTTATTTTAACTACAACTGCATATTTTTTACCTTCTTCAAGATTAATTTCTTCATCGATTTTTACAGTGTAATAACCTGCATTTGTAAACTTTCCCGTAGTTATAAGCCTGCGTTTATCAAAAGAAGTTTTATCCTTAAAATCATCTACGAAATACACCTCATATTCCGTATTTTCATCAGTTGCATAAAAACTTACTGCTTCTAACGTTTCAGCACTTTTAGCAGTATATACATTTGCAAAAAATGCACTATCTGATGCAAACCCTGCCTGTCCTACCCAGCCACACAAATCACTTTGATATATTCTGTCATAGTTATCATTTGGTTCAACACCTGTATATGCAAGGTTATGAACGCCTATATTTGAATCATAATAAGACACATAAAATATGCCATTTTCACCAAATGCAGTACCCCAACTGTTCTGACATATAAATGCTCCATTACCTTCGGGTTCTTTTGCAAAATTTTCCTTTGGATAATTATCATCCCATCCAACAATTACAATATCGTGATTTGGAAGTGCTTCACCCTTATAACAATACGCTGCTTTTTCCTTGTTGTAGTAAGGAGATGACGAATTAGCAGCCTTTAAGGATGTATAAATCGAGCTTTGAACACCACCATGCAAAAATACTGCCTTCTTTATTTCTTCAAAATCTTTACTTCCAATTATTTGTATTTCCTGCACGTGAACAACTGGCTTTAAGTTTTCTGGAGTACGATAATCAGCATATGCATCTTCACTTTCAAGGACTGGTCCATACCATGCCGCAAGATAAGACATAGCCATCGTATAGGTGCCACCACTTAATAAAGACACCAAATATGAATTATTAAGCGCCATATTTTCTTCTGAAAAATCATATTTATAATTAGGCATTATACTTGACTCTAAAGCTGTAAGTGCAGCAAATGTCCAACAGGTACTATACCTGCCCTGATCCTTAATACCTGGAAGTCTTCCATCCTCTCTATAATCATAATAGTATGGAATTGTACTTTCTCCAATCTTTGAATTGACCATTACTGCTACATTTTTCTCTGTATCAAACTGGCATACATAGCCGAAAATTTCACTAAATATCTCTTGAGGAATATAAGTTATTCCATCTTTTTCTTCAATACTATTCTCAAATTGATATTCAGCCTCATTAACATAGCTTTTGCCGCTTGAAAGATAGCTTACGACTTTTTGTGAGCCTTTTTCTATGACAACCTTATCATTATCTTTATAATATTTGTAAGCGCACTCAAATAGGGGCGTTATCTTGTCTGACGCAATCATAAGCTCCCTTTTATCGTTAACATACATACTATTTTTACTTACCAGCATATCTTTACCATCAACAAATAAAGCTATATCTTTCTTGTTAATGCTCTCTGATATAACCTTATTCCATTGTTCTTTAGGTATATTGTATTTTTCATTTACAGATATTTTTCCGGTATTTGCAATATTAAATACCTTTACAGATATCAGCACCAATAAAATAACTATCGTTACTGCATATATTCTTTTCTTGAACATTTTACTTATCCATTCTATTTTTGTTGTTTAGGTGGTTTTGGACCTAAGAACTGATAATAATATGTTTTTAGCATACCATTATAAATCTTTCTATTCTTATCAGCCTTTCTTCCAATATATTTTTCTGTATCCTCATAAGAGGTAATCATATATGCAGACCATGAATCAAGCATTGCAAAACGCTTGCCCAAATCTCCATAAATCTGCGGTAAATCCGCCTTATCCTCCAATCTTTCACCATATGGTGGATTAGTAATTATAAAGCCGTATTTTTTGCTGTGACTAAGCTCACTAACCGGTCTTTGCTGAAAATGTATCATATTTTCAACGCCTGCTTTAACACTGTTATCCCTTGCTATTCTTATCATCTTACCATCAATGTCATAGCCTTGAATTTCTGTCTTTACACTTTTATCTATCATATCATTAGCTTCATCATATATCTCATACCATTCCTTTTTAGGAATAAGATTGGTCCAATTCTCAGATATAAATTCTCTATTCATACCCGGTGCCATATTTGCCGCTATCATCGCTGCTTCTATAGGAAATGTACCACTTCCACAAAATGGATCCACTAATATTCTATCAGCCTTCCATGGTGTAAGCATAATAAGTGCCGCCGCTAACGTTTCAGAAATAGGTGCCGCACCAGCTATACTTCTATACCCTCTTTTATGTAAAGAGTCCCCTGAAGTATCAATTCCTATAATAACCTCGTCCTTAATTATATTAACACGGATAGGGTATTTATTACCATTTTCATCAAACCAGCCAACCTTATATTTCTCTTTAAGCTTTTCAACTATAGCCTTCTTTACAATAGACTGTATGTCTGAACTACTAAACAGCTTACTATTAACCGAATTAGCCTTAGTAACCGGGAAATTACCATTAACTGGTATAAATGCTTCCCATGGCAGCTCCTTAGTCTTATCAAAAAGCTCTGTAAAGGTTACAGCCTTAAATCTTCCTACCTGAATTAAAACTCTCTCTGCTGTTCTAAGAAACACATTAGCCCTGCAAATGGCTTCTACATCACCTATAAAGGTTACTTTTCCATCTTCTACTCTGCTTACATCATAGCCTAAATCTAAAATCTCTTTTTTTAATACTGCTTCAAGTCCAAAATGACATGGCACAACTAATTCAAATCTGTTCATTAACTGTTCTCCTTATGTATATACTATAATAGTAAAGCCTTAAATTAACAATGTCAACAGTTTATTTTACCCAATTTTCGCCCCTATATAAATTTATTCCACCAACTACAGTTATCGCTTTAAAATCCTTCTCTGCAAATGTTTTAGCTGCTAACAGACTTGTTGATCCACGTTCACAATAAAAAATATATATCTTCTTCTTATCCATTTTGCAGCTAAGCCCCAACAACCTGTCAAAAGTACAATTAATTGCCCCTTTTATATGTCCTTTATTATATTTATCCAAGCTCCTTAAATCAATTATTTCATAAGGCTCCCTTTCAACATATTCATCAATTTCTCTGGCTGAAATACTTATAAATTCCATAGTATCACTCCCATTTAATCTTATACATTATAATATAAAAAATAGCCTTTTTCGTTACAAAAAAGGTCATTTTTGACCTTGCAAAAATGACCTTTCTGATATTTTTATTTATCTGCAATCCTTTGCTGAATCCTTCGCTGAATTCTTTGTCGAATTCTTTGTTGAATTCTTTGAAGTATTCTTTGATGCATTTTTCGATTCGTTTGAAGCATTTGATGCGTTTGTTGAGTTTGTTGAGTTGTTCATAATATACCTCCTTTTAATTATTTGCTTTATTAGTATCTCTTTTATTAAGTTTTATATACTGTAATTTCTATTTTTTTTATAATTTTACCCCTTGCATTTTTCGACATAATATACTATAATAACATCAGTAGGAAACATCTATGATTTTTCTTACATTATAACCCCTTATTAATTATTTATACTCCCCTCATCGAAATAGCACTAGTTTTCTAGTGTTATTTCACTTTTATGGAACTTTTTTCAAATGCTTATTTTTCTATAACTTTAGATAGAACAAGGTAGAAAAGGCCACTCTTAATTTTCAATAATTTACACTCCTACAAGACTTATACACTTTGCTACGCCGAGCACGGTTGCGACAACGATACCTCCCATTAGTACAAGTGCACATCCCACGGAGTGTTTTTGTTCAATAGTAAAGGCCTCTTTAGAGGATTTTCCTATTAAACGAAGAAAGACGTCTGCTCTCTTTTTCGAACAAACGCCTCTCCTTAAGTCTATTTTACCACATCTTTGATAAATCTTCATCACCTATAACAGGTATATTATTATCTCTAAGTATCTTTATCGCTTTGTCATTATCTTCAACTCTTATTATCATATAAGCATAGTCTCTGTTTCTTGTAAAAAATGCATATGCATATTCTAAGCTTATGCCTTCACTGGCTAAAACTGAAACAATTCTTGCAATACTTCCTGGTTTATCTTCACCTGCAACCGCTACTACGTCTGTGAGTGAATATACATGACCTGCCTCTTTTAATACATTTCCTGCTTTAAATACATCATCTACAATAAGTCTTAATATACCAAAATCTGATGTTTCTGCAATAGATAATGCGCGTATATTAATATTTGCAGCAGCTAATACACCTGTAATATCATCTAATCCACCAATTTTATTTTCAATAAATACTGAAATCTGTTTTACTGTCATAAATATTCCTCCTTTAATTAACCATATAACTTACGTTTATCTATAACTCTTACAGCCTTTCCTTCGCTTCTGACTATAGATTTAGGTGCAACTAAATGTACCTTAGCCTGAATACCTAGCATAGCTTTTAATGACTCTACAAGTTGCTTTTCCTTTTCTGTAATCTTAGCCATATTATCAGAGAACATCTCTTGTGACATTTCTACATTAATATCAAATGTATCATTATTGTTAACTCTGTCTACTACAATCTGATAATTTGGTGTCATACCTTCATTAAGTAATACTGTCTCAATCTGTGATGGGAATACATTTACACCACGAATAATAAGCATATCATCACTTCTTCCAAGTGGCTTCGACATCTTTACATGTGTTCTTCCACAAGGACAAGGAATTCTATTTAAAATACATAAATCCTTTGTACGGTATCTTAAAAGTGGAAATGCCTCCTTTGTTATACTTGTAAATACAAGTTCGCCTTTTTCACCTTCCGGAAGAACTTCACCGGTCTCAGGATTGATGATTTCAGCAATAAAATGATCTTCATTAATATGCATACCTGCCTGAGCTTCACATTCAAATGCTACACCTGGACCACTTGTTTCTGTTAAACCATAAATATCATATGCTTTAATACCTAATTTTTCCTGAATATCCTTACGCATTTCCTCTGTCCATGCTTCTGCTCCAAATATACCAGCCTTTAATTTTAACTTATCCTTAACACCCTTTTCTGCAATCACTTCGCCCATATATGCAGCATATGATGGAGTACAGCAAATAATTGTTGATTCCAAATCTGTCATAAATTGAATCTGTCTGTCAGTATTACCTGATGACATTGGAACTGTAAGACAACCCACTTTGTGTGAACCTCCATTAAGTCCAGGACCACCTGTAAACAATCCATAACCGTATGCTACCTGCACAACGTCCTCATCAGTGCCACCAACAGCTGTTATAGCTCTTGCACAACAATCTTCCCACAAATCAATGTCATGCTGAGTATAAAAAGCTACTACTCTTCTTCCTGTAGTACCACTTGTGGACTGTATACGAACACACTCTTTAAGCGGTTTTCCTAATAATCCGTATGGATATGCATCTCTTAAATCATCCTTTGTCAAAAAAGGTAACTTATGTAAATCCTCAATTCCTTTTATATCTTCTGGAGTAACACCTTTTTCTTCCATTTTTTTACGATAGTATGGTACATTGTCCCATACATGCTTTACCTGCTTTACCAAACGCTCGCTCTGGAGTGCCTTTATGTCTTCTACCGGCATAGTTTCAATCTCTGGCTGATAATATCTCTTTTCCATAAATATTCTCCTTAATTTAGTAATTTTTATGATACAAATAATGATAGCACTCTAAAATTTGTTTGTCAATATTGTACTTTTCTATCTAGAAAACAACAATTCAAATATCTTTTTTACTGCATATATAATTCCAAATATTACAAGTAAAGGCATCACAAAATTTATTAACACGAAAACAACTAAAATAAATAACAGAATAAAAACAATTATTCCTACTATCCCCTTAAATTCAAAGACTTTTCCTTTATTCTCATAATATGCATCCTCTTCCTCAATCACGACCTTCCTATCCTCATTTATTCCACTTGCATCAATTATTGTTTTTGCTATAAATTGAGGATTTCCCAAGCTCTCAGCGACTTCTTCTTCTGACCTACCTTTACTAATTTCTTCATCAAAATACATGCTATAATAAGAAAGATTTTCATTTATAACACTATTATCAACATATCCTGTCAAACTATTTTTTAGGATATTTAAAAATTCTAATTTATTCAAATTCACACCTCCTAATATAACAAAAAGCACATATCTAGTATTACCTAAATATGTGCCAATAATGTATGTTAGAGGATTCGAACCCCCGACCTTCTGGTCCGTAGCCAGACGCTCTATCCAGCTGAGCTAAACATACATAACTATTAACAAAAAGTAATAGCTATTGCTATTACTTTTAATGCCGGCGACCGGACTTGAACCGGTATGAGTGTTACCTCGCAGGATTTTAAGTCCTGTGCGTCTGCCTATTCCGCCACGCCGGCATAAGTGGGACCAATAGGGCTCGAACCTATGACCCCCTGCTTGTAAGGCAGGTGCTCTCCCAGCTGAGCTATGATCCCAAATATTATTTAAATGGGAAAACACAATGTATCTTCCCACTTTTAACGACCCGAATGGGGCTCGAACCCACGACCCCCGCCGTGACAGGGCGGCGCTCTAACCAACTGAGCCACCGGGCCAAATTAATTATAATTGAAGTATACACAAATGGACCCTCAGGGACTCGAACCCAGGACCGACCGGTTATGAGCCGGTTGCTCTAACCAACTGAGCTAAAGGTCCGAATTAGCAATCATTTGTTGACTACTGCAAGCCGACGACCGGACTTGAACCGGTAACCTGCTGATTACAAGTCAGCTGCTCTGCCAATTGAGCCACGTCGGCATATTACAAATATGTATACTTCAAATGACTCCAACGGGAATCGAACCCGTGTTACCGCCGTGAAAGGGCGATGTCTTAACCGCTTGACCATGGAGCCGTTTTCTTTTAGCTTTCGCTTAACTCCCCGTGTTGGACTTGAACCAACGACATCATGATTAACAGTCATGCGCTCTACCGACTGAGCTAACGAGGATTATTAAAAGTATTTATCATACCTTTAAAACTACACATTCATATCTTACATCCGTTACCTTCTAGATAACTTCCTCTTTTTCCTAACCTAAACTTACCTCGTAAAGTTTCCTTTACTTTGGTCAAGCCCTCGACCTATTAGTATTAATCAGCTAC
>JAZQMK010000034.1:0-38905 GCA_045543455.1 Lachnospiraceae bacterium | reverse complement strand
GCTTGGCCCCCGACTTTTCAGGTAATTCATAAGCTAATGAGTTGATACCTATAAATTCACAAGCTTTTTTCTTATTGCCTACATATACACTTGATGCAGGATCGTTACCCACCTGAATTACTGCAAGACATATTTCGATGCCTTCTTCTTTGTATTTGGCAACCTGTGCCTTTAATTCTTCTTTTATCTGAGCTGAAATTGCTTTTCCATCAATTATCTTTGTCATTTTGTATTCCTCCGTTAAAATAATCCTACTATTTTTCCATTTTCATCAATATCTACTCGTTCTGCCGCCGGAACTTTAGGTAAACCAGGCATTGTAAGAACAGTACCTGTAAGTGCTACTATAAAGCCTGCACCTGCATTTACATACACTTCCCTAATATTAACAGTAAAGTTAACAGGTCTTCCTAAAAGCAGTGGATTATCTGATAATGAGTATTGATTTTTTGCCATACATACAGGCATATTTCCAAAGCCCATCTCTTCAAATTTCAATATCATTCTAGCAGCTTCTGGTGAATAAGTTACATCCGCAGCACCGTAGATTTCAGTTGCTATAGTTCTTATCTTATCCGCTATATTCATATCAGTTGGATAAATAGGTGCGTACTTACTTTCTTTAGTTTCTAAAGTCTTTATAACCTTGCTAGCAAGCTCCTTAGCGCCCTTTGAACCTTCTGCCCAAGCCTTGGCAACTGCAAATTCGCAGCCTAATTCTTCGCAATGATTCTTTACAAATTCAATTTCATCTTCTGTATCTGTAACAAATGAATTTAATGCTACTACTACAGGGAGTCCGAATTTCTTAATATTCTCAATATGCTTATCAAGATTTGAAATACCTTCCTTTAGGGCTTCAACATTTTCAGTTGAAAGGTCTTTCTTTTCAACACCGCCGTTATATTTTAATGCTCTTATTGTAGCTACAATTACAACCGCATCAGGTTTTAAATCTGCCATTCTGCATTTAATATCTAAGAACTTCTCTGCTCCTAAATCCTCACCAAATCCAGCTTCTGTAACTGCAATATCTCCAAGCTTTAAAGCAATCTTAGTTGCTCTTACGCTGTTACAACCATGGGCAATATTGGCAAATGGTCCACCATGTACTATGGCTGGAGTATTTTCTAATGTCTGAACTAAATTTGGCTTAATAGCATCCTTTAACAACGCTGTCATTGCACCTGTAGCCTTCAAATCGTCTGCTGTAACTGGCTTTCCCTGATAATTATATGCTACAATAATTCTTCCTAATCTTTCTTTTAAATCCTGTAGATTTTCAGCAAGACAAAGGATTGCCATTACTTCTGAAGCTACCGTAATTACGAAATGGTCTTCTCTTGTAAAACCATCAGATTTTGCACCCAAACCAATTACTGTATTACGTAAAGCTCTATCATTCATATCTACACAACGTTTCCAAACTATCTGTCTGGTATCTATACCCAATTCATTTCCTTGATGTATATGATTATCAAGCATAGCTGCAAGTAAATTATTTGCAGAAGTAATCGCATGGAAATCGCCTGTGAAATGAAGATTCAAATCTTCCATCGGTACAACCTGTGAATATCCACCACCTGCTGCACCACCCTTTACACCAAAACATGGTCCTAGTGATGGTTCTCTTAAGGCTACTATTGCATTTTTACCAAGACTACATAAACCTTGAGTAAGACCAATACTAATAGTTGTCTTTCCTTCACCTGCTGGTGTCGGGTTAATTGCAGTTACTAAAACAAGTTTTCCATCCTTATTATTCTTTGTACGCTCTATTAATTCCTCTGAGATTTTTGCTTTGTACTTTCCATACAATTCCAACTCATCTTCATGTACACCTATTTTCGCAGCCACATCCTTAATATGTAGCATTTTCGCCTCTTGGGCTATTTGAATATCAGTTTTCATATTTTGCCTCCTTTGCTCATTTATAATAATTCTTCAAATTCTTCCATTGTCATTAGGACCTTTCTAGGCTTTGTACCCTCTTCCGGTCCTACAACGCCTGCATCTGCAAGCTGATCCATTATTCTTGCTGCTCTGTTAAAGCCAATCTTATACATTCTTTGTAGCATGCCAATTGAAGCCTTTTGCTTTTCAATAATAAATCTTCCTGCCTCTGCAAAATATTGATCTCTGTCTCCTCCAAATGCCTGACTATCCTGCATAGTAGCTGAGACTACATGTTCTATAACAGAATCATCATATTTACTTTCTTTTGAATTAGCTTTTACAAATTCTACAATTCTTGTAACCTCTTCATCACTTACATATGTACCCTGCACTCTTAATGGTTTAGGGAAGCTTGATGGATAATAAAGCATATCACCTCTGCCTAAAAGCTTTTCTGCACCTAATGAATCAAGTATTATTCTTGAATCAATTCCCGAAGAAACTGCAAATGAGATTCTTGATGGTACATTTGCCTTAATAAGACCTGTAAGTACGTTAGCCGAAGGTCTTTGAGTGGCTATAACAAGATGCATACCAGCAGCTCTTGCCAACTGAGCCAGTCTTATAATTCTGCTTTCAACATCAGATGAAGCAACCATCATAAGGTCCGCAAGCTCATCAATAATAATTACAATCTGTGGTAATTTTTCGTAGCTTATCTCTCCTAATTCCTCTGTAACTGAATCAACTCTTTCATTGTATGCCTTAAGGTCTCTTACTCCTACCTCGGCAAACTTCTTATATCTCTTATCCATTTCAATTACAGCCCAGTCAAGCGCATCAATAGCCTTTTTAGGGTCAGTTACAACTGGAACCATAAGATGTGGAATTCCGTTATATACCTGTAATTCTACAACCTTTGGATCCACCATAATAAGCTTAACCTCACTTGGTGAGGCTTTATATAAAATACTAGTAATAATAGTATTAATACATACCGATTTACCAGAACCAGTCGCACCTGCTATTAACAAGTGTGGCATTTTTGCAATATCTGAAATTATAGGCTTACCGCCAATATCCTTACCTGCTGCAAATGCAATCTTAGAAGGATTCTTTTTAAAGTCATCACTTTCAATTAAATCTCTTAAAAGTACGCTGCTAGTCTCTGTATTCGGAACTTCAATACCAACTGCGGCTTTACCAGGTATAGGTGCTTCAATTCTAATATCTGCAACTGCAAGATTAAGCTTTATATCGTCTGCTAAAGATACAATCTTACTAACCTTTACACCCTGTTCTGGCTGTAATTCATACCTTGTAACCGAAGGACCCTTGCTTGCATCTGTAACAGTAACCTTAACTCCAAAATTCTGGAATACCTGTTGCAAACGCATTGCAGTCTCTTTTAACTCAGCTTCTGAACCACTACCTGACTTGCTACTTGTATTTTTATTAAGCAAATCTATAGGCGGATATATATATGTGTCAGTATTTTTTGTCTGTTTCTTTGCATTTTTTGTTACTGTCGCTTCCTTTTTTGGTTCTTCTTTCTCAGCAACAAGCTTTTCAGCTTCTTTTGTTATAGTTTTCTTAGTTTCTCTTTTCTCCATATCCGGAGCCTTATTATCAAATTCTAATTTTTCCTTAAGTGCCTTATCTATATTTTTAACAAATTCCTTTTCTTCAAGCTTTATTACAACTGGTTTTTCCTGATGGTCTACCTTAAATATCTCTTTTGCGAATTCATCCTCTTTTACAATTTCTTTTGTAATATTAAGTTCGCCTTTATTAACTGTATTAACTGGCTCCTTTTGTATTGTTGTATTAGTAATTGCAACTCCACGAACCTTTTTATCGCTTCGTTTAGCTTCTTTTCGCTCTTCCTTTAATTCTGCTTTTTGCTGTTTCTCTTCTTTCTTTATCTCTTTTATCTGTTCTCTTTTTTCCTGTTTTTCTAAAGAAACTTCTTTTAAACTTTCAAAATCACTTTTAGCACTGTTATAGACTCTCTTACCTCTATCCTTAACGCCGCCTATAAACGATCGCTCTGTAATAACCACAAGACCTATAATTATAAATATCACAGTCAGGAAATAGCTTCCCACAATTCCAAACAGAGAAAATATTTTAAAAAACAGTGCTCCTGTAAGTCCTCCGCCTAAATGATGCTTTGAAGAATATGTATAAATAGCTGCCACCTCTGATTTGAACGGAACTGCCTTTATGCACAAAAGCTGGCAGAAAGTACAAACTAACATTAGGGTTATAACCACAGCTATTAATTTAATCTTCGCAATGTTGTTTTGTTTGTTCGATAAGGCAAATAATACAACTAAAAATATTATTACCGGCATAATATATTCAATCACACCAAACATACCAAACATAAATGATGCTGTTAATTTACCAAAGCTTCCTGCCCAACCAAAATTTGACAGAAATAAAATTACGCATATTGCAAGTGAACTAAGTATCACTACTTCGTCCATTAAAGGATTCTCAATCTTTTTTTCAACCTTTTTTACAGGCTTTTTTTGTGTATTTTTATTATTTTTTGCCGTAGGCATAATACTACCTCCAAATCTATAATACACCATTATGGCATACATAGTTAGATTATAGCATTTTTCATTGAAAATGTCACTAAAATCAATGCATTTTTTCAATCATTTCATTAATTTTATCTACTGCCTCTTTTAATCCCCCCACTTCATCAATCAATCCCTTTTCAACCGCCTGTTTACCAACAAGTATAGTTCCTAAATCCTTTGTTAAAACGCCCTTATTTAGCATCATTTTCTCCAATTCTTTTTCACTTGTACCAGAATGATTTGAAACAAATTTTACAATTCTGTCCTGTATTAATTTAAAATATTCGTAAGTCTGCGGTGCTCCAATAATCAATCCATTCATTCTTACAGGATGAATAATCATAGTTGCACTTGGTACAATAAATGAATACTTAGCAGCCACCGCCAGCGGAACGCCTATAGAATGACTATCTCCAATCACAAGAGATACTGTTGGTTTACTCATGGAATTAATCATTTCTGCAATAGCCAGTCCACTGGCCACATCTCCACCAACAGTATTTATTATAAAAAGTACACCATTAATTTCTTTGTCCATTTCTAAGCTGGTAAGCTTAGGTAAAATGTGTTCGTATTTCGTAGTCTTAGAGCTTGCTGGCAGACATTCATGTCCTTCAATTTCACCAATAATTGACAATATCTGTATTTTTTTATTATCCCCGGTTATAATTTGTCCATATTCTTTTATATCATCACCCATATTATCTTCCCACTCCTTATTTATTAAAGCATTTTTATACTAGAAAAGGCGTACAAAATTCTGTACGCCTTTTATTATATCCAATTATTTTGTTATTAACCAATTATAATTTGTGCAATAAACTTACCTACCAATGGAAGATATTCCAAATCCACGCCGCCCCATTTTCTGCTTCTGTTAAATACATCAAACGAAACTACTGCCTTTACATCTTCTCCATCTCTTGCCACACACTGAATCGTAGCTGTAACTTCCTGCTTATGCATAGCTTCCGCTAACGGTTTGCAATAATTACTAATCGCTTTTGCATTATTTTCAACAATTACATCTGTGTCGCCACATTTCTTAATATAGCCTTCATCAGTTAAGCCTGCCATACTAGAAATAGGATCAATGTATTTACCAATGCTATATGTTCTATTAAGCTCATCACCAGAATATACCGCTATACCATCCACATCAAAGCATGCTAATATCTTTTCCAAAGTAGCATTAATAGCATCCTTTCCATTCTTGTGAAGTGCCAAAATCATATCTGACACAACAGCATTAAGCTTATTAGCCTCTAAAAGGAATCTAAAGCCTATTGCATTCTCACTAACTTCATTATCTTCAATTGTACCATGCATATGTTCACGGTATATAATATATCTGTTTTTACCTTTTTGCTTAGCAATATATAAAGCTCTATCGGCAATTTTAAACATCTTATCATATTCTGTCGCATTGTCAGGATATTGAGAAACACCCATAGATAAAGTAACTGTAAGATTTTGATTAGTTCCTGTATATAGCCATGCAACCTGTTTAGCAAAAGACTTAAGAATTGTTCTTAATTCGCTTTCGCCTTCCAAATTCTCAAGAACAAGAAGAAATTCATCTCCACCAAATCTACCTACCATACCTTTAGTTCCAACTACATTTCTTACAGTGTTGGCAACTTTCGCAATTACCTCATCACCAAACAAATGACCATATGTATCATTAATCTGCTTAAAATCATCAATATCCACCACAACCATATATAAGTTATTAACTAATGGATCTTCAATCTTATTCATTGCATACTGAATAATCGCTTTTTTATTAAGTAGACCTGTTGCACCGTCTCTGTTAGCTTCAGCATAATAATCTGTAACTGTACTTCTTCCAATGTTGCCAGTTGTCTTAATAACACCTACAACATACATACTTCCATCAAAGTAAGTTGTTATCTCGCCACTTATAGTAATCTTATCAGTTCTCTCACCTTTGGAGATAAACTTAGTCTCCATACGAATTGTAAATGTACCATTAGCTCTTCTTAAATTATCACAAAAAGCTTCTAAATACATCTTGTTATATTCATCGACATATCCTCTTTTGATACATTGTTCATACCAGTCATCTAACGGCATCATATCAAGCATTACACTTTTGCCATTAAGATACATATATATCTTAAACATATCAGTTGCTTTATCATACTCAAAATATCTGCAATCAGTAAGACCCATAACAATTCTATATTTGTTATTAACATCCAGATTTTTTTGATATCTTGATGCAAGACGTAATATATCATACATCTGTACATCAATTGCATTCTCATCCTTAATTATCTTATCACTCAACTCCATAATAAGAACCATTGTACGATAATTGCCATCAATATCTTTTAATCTGATTATAATCTTTTGAGGACCTTCATCTAAATTCATCGCTGCTTCAAGAAACTCTTTAACATCCATTGGATGAATCATATTAGGCAACGGATAGCAGGAATTTTCTCCTATAAAGCGGTAGAAATGCTCATTACCTGTACGCAAAGCAAAGTCCTTATCCATCGAAAAAGATAAGTACGCCATATTGTCATTACTCTTTGATTCTTTTACATCATATTGTGTAATTATCATATAATAAGCCTCCTATTCCCGAAATTTACCTAATAATATTATAGTACATTAGTACCACTTTTTCAAGCACTTTTTACTTAAATGTTTTTTCTAATGCCTGCTTAATATCATCAATAATGTCCTG
The DNA here is from genome assembly GCA_045543455.1 of Lachnospiraceae bacterium. Classification (GTDB taxonomy): domain Bacteria; phylum Bacillota; class Clostridia; order Lachnospirales; family Lachnospiraceae; genus SIG291. The sequence goes on along the minus strand of JAZQMK010000034.1, from coordinate 31,696 downwards.
TGCATCCTCAATACCAACTGAAAATCTAATTAAATCTGGTTGTACACCCGCTTCAACTAGCTGTTCATCTGTAAGCTGTCTATGTGTATGACTTGCAGGATGTAATACACAGGTTCTTGCATCGGCAACATGTGTAACTATAGCTGCAAGCTGTAAATTATCCATAAATTTCTTTGCAGTCTCTCTTCCACCCTTTAATCCAAATGAAATTACACCACAAGTTCCATTCTTCATATATTTTTGAGCTAAAGGATAATATTTATTACCTTCAAGACCTGCATAATTAACCCAGGCAACTCTTTCATCATTATTGAGATAATTAGCCACCTTTGTAGCATTTTCACAATGCTGTCTAACTCTTAAATGTAATGTCTCAAGACCCATATTTAAAAGGAAACAGTTAAACGGTGAAGGTATTGAGCCTAAATCTCTCATAAGCTGTACTGTTGCCTTTGTAATAAATGCAGCCTTACCAAATTTTTCAGTATAAACAATACCATGATATGATTCATCAGGTGTTGTTAAACCAGGATACTTATCTGCATACTTATCCCAATCAAAATTACCACTGTCAACTATACAACCGCCAACAGAAGTAGCATGTCCATCCATATATTTTGTTGTTGAATGAATAACAATATCAGCACCCCATTCAAAAGGTCTTAAATTAATAGGTGTTGGGAATGTGTTATCCACTACAAGCGGTACTCCATGCGAATGAGCTATATTAGCAAACTTTTCAATATCCAAAACTACAAGTGCCGGATTAGCTATTGTTTCTGCAAATAATGCCTTTGTATTAGGTCTGAAAGCTGCACTAATCTCTTCTTCCGATGCATCCGGATCTACGAATGTACATTCAATACCTAACTTTTTAAGTGTTACTCCAAAAAGATTGAAAGTACCACCATATATTGTAGATGCACTTACAATATGATCTCCTGCACTACAAATATTAAACATTGCATAGAAATTAGCAGCCTGTCCTGATGACAAAAGCATAGCCGCATATCCACCTTCTAAGTCGCAAATCTTAGTTGCAACACTATCATTAGTAGGATTCTGTAATCTTGTATAAAAATATCCTGACTCTTCTAAATCAAATAATCTTCCCATTTGATCGCTGTCTTCATATTTAAAAGTTGTACTCTGGTATATAGGAAGCACTCTTGGCTCTCCATTTTTTGGTGTCCATCCGCTTTGAACACATTTTGTTCCTATTTTGTAATTACTCATCATTTTCCTCCGTTTTAATCTTTTTAATACTTACTGTATCAATTCTTTTACCTTCAACCTTCATTACTTCAAATAAATAGCCTTCATATTCGACACTGATTTTCTCGCCTTCCTCTGGTATCTTACCAATCTTTGAAATAATAAATCCGTTGAGTGTATCAAATTCATCATTATAAAATTCAATATGAAGAAATTCTTCAAGTTCTTCTAACAGAGTCCTGCCTTCTACAACATATGTATCATCTTCTTTCACAGTAATAGACTCTTCTTCTTCATCATATTCGTCTAAAATATTACCAACAATTTCTTCAAGAATATCTTCCATAGTAACCAAGCCTGCCGTCTGACCGTATTCATCTACAACTATGGCCATATGCATTTTATTAGTCTGCATTTCGTTAAATAAAACATTGATATTACGGGTTTCTGGAATAAGACTGGCATCAAACATAATATCCTTAAAAGCCAACACCGTCAACTTACGTTTATCAACATTTTCAAATTCTCTTGCAACATCTCTATAATGTAATATACCAATAATATCATCCAAATCTGCATCATACACAGGAAATCTTGATAAATTCTCCTTAACCATCATTTTCCATGCGCTTTCCAATGTCATATTGGCATCTATGGCAATTATATTTTTTCTATGAGTCATAATATCAACTGCAGTCTTATCACCAAACTCGAAAATATTATTAATCATCTCCGCTTCGCTAGCAAGAATTACACCTTGTTCATGGCCTTCATTGACCATATCCATAATTTCTTCTTCTGTAACCACATCTGTATCAGCATTAGGATCTCCACCTAAAAGCCTTACAATAAATTTAGATAATACAGTACCTACAAAGGTAACCAATGCCATACTAAACATAATAACCTTAACTATACCAACCGTATTATATAAATACCTCATAGGATTCTTTAACGCCATTTTTTTAGGTACAAATACGCCAAATACAACAAGTATTGTTATGCTTACCAAAGCAACCAAAAGTGTTACAAGACCATCACTGCTTATATCTAATTGTTCCTTAAAAAATGACCTATAGCTTGCAATTACAACTACACCTAATATAACATTCAAAATAATTGTAACTATATGCAAGGTATTAGTAAACATATAGGGTTTATCTATAAGCTTTTGTATATCCTGTTTCCTCTTACTGTCCTTTTCTTCTTCAAGTTCGCTTTCATTAATCTGTTGTATTGCTGCACCAAATCCATATAAAACATTATGAATTATAACAATCGCCAGAAATATTATCGTTCCCCACAAGGGATGTACATTGTCCATTTTTTCATTCCTTTCAAATTAATTAGTACATTATATCACATTTTACTTCTTTCAGTCAATTCATTATGTATCTGACATTTCAAGACTAACTAAAAGAGCTTTGTTTACACGAGATATAATATCCTCTTCAAGATGACACACCTTATCCTTTAATCTTTTTTTATCTATTGTTCTAAGCTGTTCTAAAAGAATAACCGAATCTTTTATAATATCACATTTATGAGCATCAAGCTCCACATGTGTAGGAAGTTTTGCCTTGTGCATCTGCGAGGTAATCGCTGCGATAATCACAGTTGGACTGTGACGGTTTCCTACATCATTTTGAATAATAAGCACCGGTCTTATTCCACCCTGTTCAGAACCAATAACCGGTCTTAAGTCTGCATAAAAAATATCTCCTCGTCTAATTAACATATACTCACTCTCCATATTATTATTTAGACTTATTATTACCGGTAAAAATGTATTTTATTCATTTTTCATATGATAATTTCTTGGAACTCTCTTTGAAATACAACAGGTAAACTCATAGTTAAATCTGCCTGATAATTCTCCTAATTCTTCAACAGTAATACACTCATCGCCGCTATTTCCCAATATAACAACAACATCTCCTGTCTTAACATTCTCAATATCTGTTACATCTACCATCATCTGGTCCATACATATTCTTCCAACAATATTTGCCTTTTTTCCATTTATAAGAACATAACCTTTATTAGAAAGACTTCTTGGATATCCGTCCCCATAGCCTACAGGAACTGTTGCAATTTTCATCTTTTGTGGAGTTACATATGTTGAAGAATAACTGATTCCTTCACCAGCAGCAACTTCTTTAACCATTGCAACATAACTTTTTAACTCAAGGGCAGGTCTTAACATCACTCTTCTTTTATTTACATACTCAGACGGGTACATTCCATATATTGCAATTCCCGCTCTTACAGCATCCATAGTTGCATATGGCATATCAATTATAGCAGCACTGTTGGCGCAATGCTTAATTTCAAATTCAACACCATAATCGTAAAGTCTTTCCAAAAGCATATTAAACATATCCAGCTGTTTTTTTGCAAATGTCTTATCCATAGAATCAGAAGCTGCAAAATGTGTAAAAATACCATATGCATTTACCCATTTTAAATTCTTAATTTTAACAATATCGTCTATACAGGCTTCATCTGGTTTAAATCCAATTCTATTCATACCTGTATCTATCTTTATATGACATTTTGCCTGTTTTTCCATACTCATTGCTATTTCTTCAAGTGCAAGTGCTGACTCTAAATCAAATATGGTAATATCAATATCATTTTCTATGCTGGTTACATATTCACTTTCCGGTGTATGACCAAGCACTAATATAGGACATTTTATACCATTATCTCTAAGCTCCATTGCTTCCATAATTGTTGCTACTGCAAAACCATATACATGCTCTTCTAATGCCTTTCCAACAGGTACTGCACCATGTCCATATGCATCAGCCTTAATTACCGCATATATTTTTGTATCATTTTCAAGCTGTGATGCAATCTCTTTTACATTAATTATAATCGCATCCAAATCTACATCTGCGTAAACTCTGTAATACTTATTCATCTTTCAATACCTCCAAATATCTCAGGTAAATGTTCTATAATTGTAGAAGCTGTCATACTATATTGTGTTTTTTGCTTTTGCGCCATTAAACCCGCTTTTTTATGTATCCAGTCTCCATACATTGCTCCATCAAATTCATTCATTCCAATGGAAGTAAGTCCTAAAATAATTCCTGCAAGTACATCACCTGATCCTGCTTTTGCCATACCTGCAACGCCCATATAATTAAGACATACATCTCCATTTGTATTACTTATTGTAGTATATGCATCCTTTAACACACATACACCATTATATTCTTCACTTATGTTTCTTGCTGCGGATACGATATCCATAAGCACTTCATCCCTTGTTTTTCCAAGCATTCTCGCACCCTCTAATATATGTGGTGTAAATATAAGCTTTGATTGACATTTTTCTACAACATACTTATTAGCAGCCATAAGATTAAGTGCATCTGCATCACAGACTATGGTCTTATCCTTCTTTGATAAGGTTTGCTTTAACATTTTTAATGCCGCATCATTTTTAGAAATTCCCGGACCAATAAGTATGTGAGTACTCCATTCTAATAGCTCATCTAATACAGAAGCATCCACTTCATCAAATTCATTATAAACATTTATAACTGCTTCTGGAAGTTTAGCCTTTAACAGCTTACCATTTTCTGTTTGTGTAAATACCTTCAAATAAGATACTCCACTATTAAATGCCGCCTTTGCAGCCAATTCCAACGCACCATAAATATCTTTAGAACCAGCTATAATTAATGCCTTACCAAAGCTACCTTTATTACAGTATTCTGGTTTTAAAGGAATATTCATCATATCATTTTCTTCCAGCATAAAAAATACTTTCTTAGTATTATCAATCAAGCCAATATCTGCACAAGTAATTTTTTTATAATAATCCTTTGCAGGATGCAGACATAAGCCTAATTTGGAATATCCAAAGGTTATAAGCTCATCTGCTTTAACACAAACATTACATACCTTACCGTTATCACCATTTATTCCACTTGGTATATCAACTGATATTACATACGCTCTGCTGTCATTAATACTATTAACAACTGCTGCCAAATCGCCTTCAATATCCCTTGTAAGACCTATTCCAAACAAAGCATCTACAATTATATCATAATCATAATTATCAATTTTGTTACAAATTTTTACACCTATTTTTTTAACAATGTCTAACTGCATATCATATTCTTTTGTATGTTTTTTATCATCCATTGCCAAAAATATTGTAACATCCACATTTTTACCATATAGCATACGCGCAGTGGCAATTCCGTCGGCCCCGTTATTACCATTACCACACACTATTAGCACCTTATCATTAGGTCCTATCCTGTTTAAAACTGCCTCATATATATGATTTGCAGCCTTTTCCATAAGAACCAAGGATGGTATGCCCAATTCTTCAATATTATATTTTTCAATAGCTTTCATCTGCTTCGTATCAACTATATACTGCATATTTTCCTCTTTTCTTAGGACTTAATCATTATTTTTCAAGAATTGCAATTGCAGATACCAAATCCTTTAAATTAGAAATAGACACATGAATATTGCTAACCTCCATAGTTTCCGCCATTTCCTTAGCTTTATTATAAAGATTAACATATGGTTTTCCCAATTCATCTCTTAGCACTTCAATATCTTCAAGTGAAAAACTTCTAAATCCTGTACCAAATGCTTTTGCAACTGACTCCTTTGTGGCATAATTTCCCGCAAGGGAGGCGTAATTTCCCGAAAAGCATTGTATTTCTTTATTAGTGAAACAACGAGTAAGAAAGCCTGTACTTTTACAAGCCTTCTCTACTCGTTGTATTTCAATTATATCGTTGCCAATACCTAATATCATAATGTATCACCGTAATGATTTTATTTCTTTTTCTTATTATTTGCTATATTATAAGATAATCTCATAAGACTTTCTGACAAATGCACATTTTCAACAACAACCTTGTTATTAAGATTTAAATCTGTACGTGCAAAGTTCCATATTCCCTTTACGCCTGCATCAGCAACCTTTGTTGCTATCTCTAAAACGCATTTACGTGGAACGGTAAGTGCAGCTATCTCAACATTATTAGCCTTAATAAATTCTTCTAGTTCATCAACCGAACGAACCTTAATACCACATACTTCATTTCCGATAAGTTCATCATTGTTATCAAAAATTCCAATTATAACAAATCCATTTTTTGCAAATGAATTATAATTAGCAATTGCCTGGCCTAAACGTCCTCCACCTACAATTATCATAGTATGTTGCTTGTCTATTCCAAGAATCTTACCAATCTCAGTATGTAAATATTCTACATTGTAACCATATCCTTGCTGGCCAAAGCCACCAAAATTATTCAAATCCTGTCTTATCTGTGATGCAGTAACCTTCATCCTTACACTAAGTTCACCTGAAGATATTCTTTCAACGCCCTGCTCTAGCAATTCGCCCAAATATCTGTGGTATCTTGGAAGTCTTCTAATTACAGCACTGGATATTTTATTCTCTTTCATCGTAATCACCTACCAAATATATATAAACACATTTTTCTATATTTGTCAATTTAAAGCAAATACAGTTCTTGCTATATCCACTGATTCCTTAGCATCCTTGCCATAATAGTCTGCTCCAATTTCCATAGCATAGTCCTTTGTAAGCACTGCTCCACCAACCATAATTTTACAGTCTAAGCCACTTTCTTTAAGAAGCTTTATAGTCTTTTCCATAGAAACAAGAGTAGTTGTCATAAGTGCTGACAGTCCAACAAGCTTTGCATCATTTTCTCTAACTGCATCCACCACTGCCTGACATTCAACATCTTTACCTAAATCAATTACTTCATATCCATAATTTTCAAGCAATACCTTAACTATATTCTTGCCTATATCGTGAACATCGCCCTTTACTGTTGCTATAACAATTTTACCTTTACACTCCTTCTCTCCTCCAGCATTAGCCAAATAAAGCTTAATCTGCTCAAAGGCCTTTGTTGCTGCAGTTGCAGAAGCTATAAGCTGCGGAAGAAATATTTTTCCTGATTCAAAAAGACTGCCTGTTTCATCTAATGCTTTTATAAGATGCTCATTTACAATAGTCATTGGATCCATGCTTTCTAGCATACCTTTAGTTATTCGACCTGCTTCATCCTTTAAACCCTTTGAAATGGCATATTCTAAGGTTATATCATTATTATTTACTACTGCTGCACTTTTTTCCACACCGGAATATGCATCAATATATTCTACTGCACCTTCATCAATATTAGCAAGTACCTTATAAGAGCGTACTGCTGCCATCATTGAAGCTACATTAGGATTAATAATAGGTAAATCAAGACCATAGCTTAATGCCATAGTAAGGAAATTCTGATTAACAATTTCTCTTTGTGGCAAACCAAAAGAAATATTAGATACGCCTAATACTGTCTTTAAACCTAATTCCACTTTTACTCTTCTTAAAGCCATCAATGTATCCATTACGCCCTTTTGCTCTGCTGACGCAGTAAGTGTAAGACAATCTATAAATACATCCTCCTTAGCAATACCATATTCTAAGGCTTTATTAAGAATCTTCTCTGCTATGGCAAATCGTTCTTCCATTGATTTTGGTATTCCATTTTTATCAAGAGTAAGACCGACTACACAAGCTCCATATTTCTTTACTAATGGAAGTATATTATCTAAAACTTCATCTTCACCATTTACTGAATTAACAATAGCTTTACCATTATATACACGAAGGCCTGCTTCAATTACATTTGGCATAGTTGAATCTATCTGAAGTGGCAAATCTACAACTGCCTGTATACTTTTTATCACATCCATCATCATTTGTTCTTCATCTATTCCAGGAAGTCCTACATTAACATCTAAAATATCTGCACCTGCTTCAGCCTGTTCTAATGCCCTGCTTAATATATAATTAATATCCTTCTTTTGCAAAGCCTCTTTAAAGAGCTTTTTGCCTGTAGGATTAATTCTCTCTCCAATAACTCTTGGTCTGTCAATTACAACAGTTTTTGCTGGTGTAGCTACACAAGCCTTTTTTACACATACATTAGGAATAAATGTTTTATCCTTTAACATTTCCTTTAATTCTTTAATATATTCAGGACTTGTTCCACAACATCCTCCTAAAACCTTTACTCCTGCAAATAAGAGCTTTGACATCTCCTTTGCAAACTCTTTAGGACTGGTATTATATTTATTAGTCACAGGATCCGGTAATCCTGCATTAGGCTTTAACACAATTGGAAGGCTGGTCCATTTTGTAAGTTCTAAAACTAACGGATACAATTCCTTAGGACCCAAAGAACAATTAATACCTATTGCATCTGCCCCAAGACCACTTAATGTAACTGCCATACTTTCTATTGTACAGCCTGTAAATGTCCTAAAATTTTCTTCAAAAGTCATAGTGACCATTACAGGCAGAGACGAATTCTCTTTACAGGCAAGTAACGCTGCTTTTACCTCATATAAATCTGTCATTGTCTCAAGAACGATTAAATCCGCATCTTTTCCAGCAATAACCTGCTCTTTATATATATCATAAGCTTCTTCAAAGCTCATATCTCCAATAGGCTCTATCATCTTACCAATAGGTCCTAAATCAAGGGCAACCTTAACATCTGTTCCTTTTACTGCCTCCTTTGCATTAGCAATTGCAGCCTCTATCAAGGTTTTAGTGTCATATTTACTTTTTTGAAGCTTATAACGGTTAGCACCAAAGGTATTTGCATATATAATATCAGACCCTGCTTCTACATACTGCTTATGTATATCAATTATCATATCTTTATTATCAACTGATAATTCCTCCGGTATTGCACCAAGCTTCATACCTTTATTAATAAGCATAGTTCCCATTGCACCGTCAAGGACTAAAAATTCTTTATCAAACATTACATCTTTCTCCTTTTATTCTCAATCTGCATGCATCTTTCATATTGCAAAGCTCACACTTTGTATTAGTAATATCTATACTTTCCTTACTAATTCCTATAATAGCTGATATTGATTTAGTAGGAATCATAAGATTACTGTCATTAACATATAAGCCTATATTTTTTGTTGCCTCAAGAGTATCTAAAAAACTCTTCTGAATATCTATGGACAAATCTCCATATCCCACTCCAAATCTAAAGGTGTGATTATATTCCTTATAAGTAAGTTCAAGCTTATTACCAAGCTTTTCCATCCCCTGTTCTATTGCTACATTTGCCATAGCATCATAAACTAAAGCTTCAAGCATATCTTTTATCTCAGCTCGTTTAATAAGCTTATCAACCTCTGGGGACAAAGTACCTGCCGTAAGTATAACTTTATCGCATAAACGCAAATGCTTATCAATAGATTTACCACAAAGAATAAGCTCAGTATCCTTTACTGCTATCCCTGCATCATATCTAATCAAATCAAAGCATTTATATACATATCTAAAATGGCATGCCTTTAGTAAATGTTCTTCAAGTACGTCAATCATAGTCATAAGCTTATCATCCATAGGACAATTCTTATATTCCAAATATCTTCCTATGCTATGCCTGTCAAGCCTTGTAATACTAATATCATTCATAATAAGACATCCACCTTTCACACATATGCAATATTATATAATTCACATGGAATTTATTCAAGACAAATTTAATTATATATGATAAAATAGAGGTATCAGATAACTATGGAGGTTTATATATGAAAACTATATCAATGAAAATTAACGAAACCGCTGATTATATTTTAAGCTGTATACCTAATGTACCAGATATTGCAATTATATTAGGTTCTGGTCTTGGACCTTTAGCAGATCAAATCGAAGATGCCATAAGCATTCCTTATGAAAATATACCTAACTTTGTACAGTCTACAGTAAAAGGTCACGATGGTAAATTAGTATATGGTAAGCTTTCCGACAAAACTGTTATTGCAATGAAAGGACGTTTCCACTACTACGAAGGCAACGATATGGATATTGTAACTCTTCCAACAAGAGTATTTGCAAAAATGGGTATTAAAAACATTCTGGTTACCAATGCTGCCGGTGGTATTAATGATGACTTTAATCCTGGTGATTTAATGCTTATAAAGGATCATATTACATTATTTTGTCCTTCTCCGCTTCGTGGAGCTAACTTAGACGAATTCGGACCACGTTTTCCTGATATGTCCGACATTTATAACAAATATCTTAGAATTATGGCTAACAATGCAGCTCAAAGCTTAAATATTGATTTAAAGGAAGGTGTTTATTCTTTCTTTAATGGACCTCAATACGAAAGTAAAGCTGACATTTTAGCCTTAAAAGCACTTGGAGCTGATGCAACAGGTATGTCTACAGTTCCCGAAGTAATTGTTGCAAAACACTGTGGAATGAATGTATTGGGCTTATCTTTAATAACAAACAAGGCCGCCGGCCTTTCTAATGAAAAGCTTTCACATTCAGAAGTTGTAGCAATTGCTAAAGTAGCTGAAGAAAAGCTTATTCTTCTTGCAAAACAAATTGTAAAGGATTGGAACTAATGATACTTTCATGTAATAATATAAGCAAAGCTTTTGGTATTGAAGATATACTAAAGGATATTTCATTTCATATAAATGAAAAAGAAAAAATGGCCATTGTAGGCGTTAATGGTGCCGGTAAATCTACTCTTTTTAAGATTATTACAGGGCAACTAAATGCAGACAGCGGTACTGTTACTATTGCTAAGGACACTAATATGGGATATCTTTCCCAGCATCAGGACCTTGTAAGCGACAATAGCATTTATGATGAAATGCTTAGTACAAAAAATGATATATTACTCCTTGAACAAAAGATACGTCTTATTGAACAAGAAATGCAAGGTGTAACAGGCGACCAATTAGAGGCTTTGCTAAAAACATATTCAAATTTAAATCATGATTACGAATCTAAAAATGGATATGCTTATAAAAGTGAAGTCACTGGTATATTACGCGGTTTAGGCTTTACTGATGAAGATTTTAGTCGCCCTGTAAATACACTCTCCGGTGGTCAGAAAACCAGAATAGCTTTAGGTAAACTACTTATTTCCAAACCAGAGCTATTACTTTTAGACGAGCCCACGAACCACCTTGATTTACCTTCTATAGCCTGGCTTGAAACTTATCTGTTAAATTATCAGGGTAGCGTTATACTCATCTCCCACGACAGATATTTCCTAGACCGTATAGTATCTAAGATTGTTGAGATTGAAAATGGCAAATCAATAAGCTTCAATGGCAACTATACTGAATATTCCAAGAAAAAAGCCCAGCTGATGGATGCCAAGATGAAAGAATATTACAACAACCAACGAGAAATTAAACATCAAGAGGAAGTAATTAAAAAATTAAAAGAATTTAATCGTGAAAAATCCATTAAACGTGCTGAAAGCCGCGAAAAGCTATTAAGCAAAATAGAAGTTGTTGAAAAACCGTTAGAGCTTAATGCAAAAATGCGTATCAAGCTAGAACCTTTAGAAGAAAGTGGCAATGACGTTTTAAGTGTTAGCAACTTAGCCAAAGCTTATAATACTCCACTCTTTTCCAACATAAGCTTTGAAATCAAACGCGGAGAAAGAGTTGCTTTAATTGGTGCAAACGGTACAGGAAAGACAACCATTTTAAAAATTATCAACGGTATTATAGATGCTGATTGTGGCGAATTAAAGCTAGGTTCAAGAGTTAATATAGGCTATTACGACCAGGAACACAATGTACTTGATATGGATAAAACCTTATTTGAAGAAATCAGTGATGCTTATCCTGAGCTTACCAATACAAAGATTCGTAATACCTTAGCCGCATTTTTATTTACAGATGATGATGTATTTAAAAAGATTTCTCAGTTAAGTGGTGGAGAAAAGGGTCGTGTTTCACTGGCAAAATTAATGCTTTCAAATGCTAATTTTCTTATTCTGGATGAACCTACAAACCATTTAGACTTAATTTCTAAGGAAATACTTGAAAGTGCTCTTAATTCCTACACAGGAACTATACTTTATGTATCCCACGACAGATTTTTTATTAATTCTACGGCAACTAGAATACTTGAGTTAGAAAACTGTGCGGTTACTAATTATATAGGCAATTATGATTATTATATTGAAAAGAAAAAGGACATAACAGTTCCTACTGCCACTATAGCAATAGAAGAGCCTACCGCTAATAAGCTTAGCTGGCAACAAAACAAAGAATTGCAAGCCAAAGAACGTAAACGTAAAAATGATCTTGAAAAGGTCGAAAAGACAATCAATTCCTTAGAAAAACGTATAAGTGAAATTGATGAGCTTTTATCCCTTGAAGAAGTGTATACTGATGTACCAAAGCTCCTTGCTCTGCAAAAGGAAAAGGAAGGCTTAGACGAAGAACTTTTACAAGCCTATGAACAATGGGAAATATTATCTTAAATAACAAAAGGTCTAGGGTTTATCACCTTAGACCTTTTAATCTTTCTAACCTGCTGGTTCATTACTTTCAATTTTTTTAATGTAGTCGCTTAAAAAGCTTACTTCATCAATATTATAGCTTAGTTTTATCCAAGTTTCCAACATCTTATATTTTGCAATTATATGTGGACTTTTCATATATCCTGGAACATATTCTTCTGATGTTATGATATACTCAAACATTCTTGCTCTATCCTCTGTTGGAAAAGTTTTTGAATAGTCATCCATAAAATATACATTAGAAACGTCTCCACCCATATAGTATTCATGAGAAGTATATTGATCATTTCCTAAATATACAGAATTACCATATTCATCTACATATCTATTTAAATATGTAAATCCTTCTGGATTAAGAGCTTCCCACTCCAGTTCAAAATCTCTATCTATACAAGATGAATACACTAGTATTTTTTTATCTATAACATGAGACAACTCATGAACAATAGTAGATTCTAAATCATATGCAAGCGTGATATCTAACACTATTATATGTCTTCCGTCTTTTACTGTTGCATAACCTGCCGCATTTGAAATTCCACTAAGATTTTTTCTCTGTATATCTCCTGCTAAATAGAAATCAACTGCATCAGTAGTACCATAATCCATATTTTTAAGCATTTCCTTAGGATATCTGGCTAAAACCTTATCCATATAGTCTAAAGCTTCACTAATAGTATTATAATCTAAAACAGGTTCAGATTTATAAGTATCTACTTCCATCACTCCATCTTTACCTATAAAAATGTTAAGTGAATATTTCTTAGACATATCATATGCTCTCTGATACAAATCATACAAAGGATCATCATATGCATGTTTAGGCTTTATAATTTCATCATGCAAGAAATCATAAACAACATCACGATTTTCATTATCTTCAATAGGCGTTTCCTTTTGAATCTCCCAAATGAAAGCTCTTATCTTTAACTCATACTCAAATTCACTTTCCGCTGATAATTCTTCCTGACATAGCACAAAGCTCTTATCACTGGAATTTTTAGCGTAGCAGCAATAATAATTATCACTTTCATTAGTAGTAAATTTATACTTCAAGCTACCTGAATCTACATCATAGTAACTCCATTTGTAAATGTACCCATTCTCAGTATAATCTTTATTAACTATTAGAACAGATGATTTATCAATATATTGGATACTATCATCATAATATGTATCTGGAGCTATTGTTAAATTAACGCATTTTACTACATTTTCCTGTTCAGGATCAATTATTCTTCTTGCATTTTTTTCTTTTGAATAATTATAATATATAAAAGCATTCCCCATAACCTCCATTACATAATCCTTTGAAGGATATGTACTCATCTGCATATTTTCAAGATTTAATATAGCATACTTTGCACCTTCATAATGATGGGTAGCACTTATTAACAAATACTTATCATTATCTGTTATATCTAATAAATATCCAACATTTATATTTTCAGCCTGAATGTTAAGTTGTGTTGATGTCTTAGTTGCTGTATCATATTTGAATATTTTTTTCTGCTCTTCGTCTAAATAATAAATGTATTTACCACTATTACTCATAACCTTTGAATAATATACATAATCATCTGGATTCTCAACCTGCTGGCTATGAACAGTATGGGAATCAAATGCAGGATTTATAATATATATTTCTTCGGTTACAACATCTTCTATACTAACCTGACCGTCGGAACCTATATTTAATTTATAGTAATCATAGCAGTTAAAATCCATCTCATATTCTTTTAAAACCTCGCCTGTATATATATTATACATTCTAAGATTCATTTTATTTTCTGCCAAATGGGAATTTACAGCTAAAATTTCTTCATCTGAATATAATCTTACACCTGAAAGATTATAGCCTTCAAGCTCAAGCTTAGACGTAATATCTATTTTATTATCAAGATTCTTGTATTTCTCTCCTAAAATTTCTCTAGGTGCCTGTGTAACTTCCTCTGTCACCGCTTCTGTTGGAGCCTGTGTTGCTTCTTTAGTCAGGTCATTTGGTAATTTGTTATCAGATTTATTACATCCGCTTAATATAAGGACAAATATTAAAACAAGGAAAATTATTCTTTTTTTCATATTATTTTCCCTCCTCTAACATCCAGATATAAGCTTTACTTTTGCCCGTAAAATCCATATAATCACAATATTCTTCATCTAATTTAACCAACATCATTTTACCCTGATTAAATAATTGTGCATCTCTACATAAATACGGCACAGCATCTGTAATTTCAAACCGTCTGATTACATTACCACTAGTAATATCATACTGTTTAAGCATATTTTTATAATTTGTACCATTCTTTTCTACATCTACGCTTACTATCGAATTATTTGAAACGGCTCTTACACTAGCACCATATTCGTCATTAATATCAACATCCAGTTTAATATAATATGACAGACGTGGTTTTGCAGGGTCTATAACCATTCTATATTCGTTACTATTAACATAATCATAATAAATAACTATATCATCATCTACTATCACAGCATATTCTTCACCTTCATATGTGTAATAAGAACTATTCTGTGTATTATATAAAACATATTTAAAGGACTTATCATATAATGCATTTATCATTAAATATTTGTCATCATCAGTAACCTTTTTTATAGTATTAACAATTCCAAAGGCTTCATCCCACACCATATCTGTGCTCTTGCCACTTTCTATTTCATACTTTTTAAATGTAACATCAGTAGCAGTTTCTTCAAAATAATATATATTCTTTCCATCACCTGATATTACATATTCTGTATATGAGCTTTCCATATTTAACATCGGTGCAATCTTACTTTCTTCTTTTAATTCTTTATTAAGTATGATTATATCAACATTAGCATCATTACATACTGCCACCCTTCCATCAGACAATATTTCAACTTCATAATACAATAGTTCCGGATATGAATAATTATATTCATATGTAAACTCGCCTGTATAAATGTTATATAATCTAACCTTCATATTTCCTATCATTTCCTGACGATTAACGATAAGTAAAAGTTCGTCTGAATATACCATAACTTCATCTAATGTATATTGATCAACATTGAATACCTCGCCTAAATCAAGCAGACCTGGTACACTTTCTACCTTAGTTCCTTTTATCTCTTTAACCGGCTCTAAGGTCGCATTCTCCACACCTGTAGTTGCATCATTAAAATCTGTATTCTTCTTATTACATGCACAAGCTGAAAATACAATCAACAATGCAAAAACAACTAAAAGTCTTTTTTTCATCTTATCCACCCTTTTATTTTTTTTACAATTATAGCAAAAAACAGCTACCAGTTCAACACTGGTAGCCGCACAAATATCAATTATTTCATTAAATCCATAATCCAGTCTAATAAGTTATATTTGCTGAAAATAACAACACCAACTAATGAAACTGTAGACATAATCTTAATTAAAATATCAAGTGATGGACCTACTGTATCCTTAAGTGGGTCCCCTACTGTATCACCAACAACTGCTGCGTCATGAGCTGGAGAACCCTTCTTATGTCCTTCAACACCACCTGCTTCAATGTACTTCTTACCATTATCCCAAGCACCACCTGGATTACCTGTAAAGATAGCAAGCATAATAGCTGAAACTGTTGCACCAATTAATACACCTGCAACAAAGTAAGGTCCAAATAAGAAACCTGATGCTAATGGGAAAAGAATTGAAAGTACAGCTGGGAATCTCATTTCCTTTAAAGCACCCTGTGATGAAATTTCAATACATGTCTTGTAGTCTGGCTTAGCCTTACCTTCAAGAATACCAGGAATTTCTTTAAACTGTCTTCTAACTTCTTCAACCATCTTACGAGCTGCCTTAGCAACCGCTTCAATAAGCATACCAGAGAATAAGAATGGTAATGCAGCACCAACTAAACAACCTGCAAGAATTAATGGATCTGTAAAGTTAAGTACTAATTCTGTTCCCTTCTCATTAAATGCATAAAGGAATGAAACCATCATTGATAATGTAGCAAGTGAAGCTGAACCAATAGCAAAGCCCTTACCGATAGCTGCTGTTGTGTTACCAACTGAGTCAAGCTTATCTGTAATCTCTCTAACTGATGGATCAAGCTCAGACATTTCTGCAATACCACCTGCATTATCAGAGATTGGACCATATGTATCAACAGATACTGTAGCTGAAACGAATGAAAGCATACCAAGAGCTGCCATAGCAAGACCAAACATACCTGAAACTGCATATGAAGCATAAATAGCAATACCAAGTACAATAAGTGGAGCCATACAAGACTTCATACCTACTGCAAGACCCTGTGTAATTGTAAGAGCTGCACCTTCCTTAGAAGCTTCTGCAATACCCTTTGTTGGCTTATAATCATAGCTTGTGTAATATTCTGCAATAGCACCGATAACAACACCACTTACAACACCAAGAGCTGCTGCAACCCATGGTGATAACCATCCTAAATTAAAGCCTGTTCCTGTTAAATCAACAGACTTACTTTCAAATGCATACCATGTAATAGCTAAACCGCCTAATACTGTAATACCAGCTGCTGCCCATGTAGCAAAGTTTAAGTCTCTATGTGGATTATCTGAATCCTTCTTAAGAAGTACATAAGCAATACCAAGAGCAGATGCAACTAAACCTAAAGCTGCAAACATAAGTGGATAATACATCATAATTTCCATTGTTTCAGGAGCAATCTTAGCATTAGCTGCTGAATGTATAAATAAACTTACAGCTAAGATAAGACCTGATGTAATAGAACCAACATATGATTCAAGTAAGTCTGAACCAAGACCTGCAACGTCACCTACGTTATCACCTACGTTATCAGCGATTGTAGCTGGGTTACGTGGATCATCTTCTGGAATGTGTGCTTCTGTCTTACCAACTAAGTCAGCACCCATATCAGCAGCCTTAGTATAAATACCACCACCAACACGGTTGAACATAGCAACAATTGAACATCCAAGTGCGTAGCATGATAAACACTGTGTGAAAATGTTAATCTTATCTGTAGAAGTCTTAACTGTTTCAATATCAGCATATCCTAATGCCACACCAAAAATCATGTAAACAATAAATAAGCCTAATAAAGCAAAACCACCTACACAAAGACCCATTACTGAACCACCCTTAAGAGCTACCTTAAGTGTCTTACCAATGCTCTTTGTCTTATTAGCTGTGTTAGAAACTCTAACATTAGCGTATGTAGCAATCTTCATACCTACCCAGCCTGCTGCAGCACTCATACTTACACCAATTACAAAGGCTACAGATGGTTCCCATCTTACTGTGCCTTCCTGTAAACTGAATACTACACCAAATGCAATTGCAACAAGTACAACTACTATTGCAATAATCTTGTATTCATACTTGATAAATGCATTAGCACCAATACGAATTGCTGCTGCAATCTCTGACATTTTGTCAGTACCTTCTTCCATCTTCTTAACGGAAGCGTAGTTAAGTGCAGCATATCCTAAAGCAATTAAAGCTGCAACTATAACTGTAATCAACGCGATTGTCATGTTAAAATCCTCTTTTCTTTTGATATTTCCGTAATGATGTAAGCGCTTACATTCCTACACCAAACTATTGTCAATAGTAACAAAAACCATTGAAAATGTCAATGGTTTTTGTCAATTCTTTACTAATATTTATCCAATATAATATCGTTTTAATGATTCGTACTCTCTATTAATTGCTAATACTACATCACTAGAGCCACATTCATTGTCAGGATGGAATATCTTTAACAGCTCCTTATACCTTTTTTTCAAGGCCTGAGCACTACTTATACCAACAAAAAACAACTGTGGATTAGTAGCAAGAGGAACACCCTCTCTACGAACCTTTTCTCTTTTTACTTCATCTGCAAAATATTCCTTATCTCTTTGGAACTTTTGCTTATCTATGGCTAATCTTCTAGTCTCATCCTCTAAAAGCTTCCATTTCTTTTCAAAAAGCTCATTCTGAGATTCTAGCTGCTTTTGCATAAGAGTATTCTTATTCTTTTGCTTTATAAGCAACTCTCTTTGTATATCTAATAGCTTACGTTCTTCTTCAACTTCTTGTCTGGCTTGTAAAAGGTCTTGTCTTTCTTTTTCAAGTCGGACATTTTCTTTGAAAAGCCAGGTCTTTAACTCTGACATCTCTGATTGATTAAGTTCTTCACTATTATTTATCATAAGCTCACTTCCTTAACCGTTTATGCAGATATTATAATATAAATAATCCATTTTTACAATATCATACAACAAATCTTCCATTCTTAACTGTAGCTAAAACCCTAATGTTTTTTAATTCATTTTCACTACACATTAGTGGATTATGACTTAAAATCACCAAATCTGCAATCTTTCCTATCTCAATACTGCCTTTTAGCTTTTCCTCACTACATCTTTTTGCCGCATTTATGGTAAATGCTTTTAAAGTATCATATACTTCATTTTTGTGATTTAAAACATTTTTCATTACATCTATATCACTATAAATATCGTAGTTGTCAGGACACTCATATTCTAACACCTTAAATGTTTTATCACGCCAACCACAGCCCTTATTTTCATAACTAGCATATGCGACAATATCAAGTTTTGATAAATCCTCATTACAAATCTTTCTGTAAGCCTTAGCCATATCCTCTGTAAGGCATTTTTCTGTGGCAGTAGTTATCCCATAGCTTAAATACTTTTTATCAGTCTTCTTTACTTTATCTTGAAAATCTGACTCTTCCTGCGAATAAACTGATTGCAAAAAGCTTCCGTAAGTTACAATAAATCCAGGAACCAGCGAACACCTGTGCAAATCTACCAATTCGCAATATTCTCCAACTCTTGCCATAATCTTATCCTTATCGTCTATTGCAGCGATGATTCCGTCTTTAACATACACGGCACAATTTTTTATACCTGTATTTAAATCCATATCTGTCATAGTAAGAATAGAACCGCCTAAAAACAGCTTCTCCATTCTTATCTTAATTTAAATGTTGAACAAGCTGTTTCATATGGCATATGAGCTGAACTACCGTTAATATCAACCTGCTTTGCGCGACATCTTTTATTATCATTGTAAACGCATTTTTCAGCTTCACAGATAATACTAAGTTCCACATTTGGCTCCTTTGTACTATTGCTAGGAGATTCCTTTGCACATACAAACGAAGCACATTCTGTTTCCTTTGATGTTGTTGAACCTGTTTTTCCTACCATAATTTCATGCTTGCAGCAACAATGATCTTCATTGTACTTACATGTGCATACACTACATTCTAACTTTGTCATAATAATCCTCCATTTAAAGTTATTAAACCTTTTTGGTCCGATTATATTATTGCCAAAATCAAAAATATTATTCAGTAATATAGCTAATGGCTTTTTTCTCTAACTGTCCATAGGAAACCTTTAACATCGCAGTTATTGGAATCTGTTCCTTCTTTACAAATACAAGTTTTGCAGGCTGAGCATATATCACAAGGTTATCCTTGCATAATTTAGCAAGCTCTCTTGCAAGTTTTTCCTTACTGTAAGACTCGTCATTAGCAACAACATAAACAAATACACTTTGTCCTCTGCTTTTATGTGGTACACCTACAACATAGGATGCTTCAACCTTCTTGTGGGAATTAATTACATTTTCCACATTTTTAGCAAATATAGAATGTCCTGATACCTTTATAATACGTCTTTGACGGCAGTTATAATATAAAAATCCATCCTTAACGTAGCCCATATCCTTAGTCCTGATATAATCTTTTCCTTGATAATTGTGTAAATAATATTTATTACCTTTATCATCAATACCATATTTCATAGAATAAGACGAACTAATCCATATTTCACCCAATTCACCTTCACTGCACTGACAATTATTATCATTATCCCATATAATTACATCCACAGTGTTAAATGGATGTCCTATGGAACTTGGAACACCACTATCCCTGTCATTTACAGAAATAGGGCAACATTCTGACATACCATACCCCATGGAAATGTATCCGGTACCGCCCCATTTCTTAATAATAGAATTAAATTCATCCCTAGTTTCATCAGCTAAAGTATCTCCGCCAACAAAACCATGACGGAATTTGTCTACCTTCATACCACATTTTGCATATTTTTCAAATTTCTTACACTTTAAGAGGCGCTCAAAAATAGTTGGAACTGCAGCCATAAACGCTGGACAATCCTTAGCTATAATGTCAGCTAAAGTATTCATATGAAAAAATGGCACCAATATAGCAGTACCCTTTGCAACCAATGGTAAATGTATAGCCACTGTCAGACCAAATATATGAAAGGCTGGCAAAACTGAAAGCATTGTAACTTTATCAGGCAAAGGCTTTTCAGTTTCAATACAATTAACAGCTGAATTATTAAAGGACCTGCTGTTATGTACTACTGCTTTAATCTCTCCACCAGTACCGCCACTAAATATTATAACTGCATCCCTTTCATCATCTTTAGAAGTAGTAATCACACCTTTGTAACCACTACCTTTTCTTAAAAACTTTCTATAAGAATTCCCGGCACAATAATATGGAAATACCTTCTTAATACACACAAACTTAAACAATAGCGGTAAATTATAAAAAATAGAAACAGCTACAGACCTTATATTAATATTTCTAAAAGTACCACTTACAATACTTGAGTAAAATACCAATTTACATTCAGTCATTTCCAGTTGAATTTTCAACTCATTGACTGGAGATTTAGGATTAAGCATTACTGCTACTGCTCCAATCTTATTAACTGCATATAATATGTCCATAACTGCAGGTGAATTAGGAAGACAAATACCAACCTTATCTCCCTCACCGATTTTATATGCTTTTAAAGCCTTTGCTACTCTTTCAATTCTTTTATAAAACTCTTTATATGTTACCTTTTTATTAAAATAAGAATATGCAATTTCATCACCACATTCTCTTGCATTATTCTCTATGACCTCATACATCGTCATAATCATTTCCACCTATCTGAATATTAGCCATAAAACTCCGTACACTATTGGCTGATGTAACAAATAAATCCATATTGTATATCTGCCTACAAAAGTTACCGGCTTTAAATAATCATTATACATAAACTTAGGAATTTTTCCATCCCTAAAATATCTGCCCGCAAAGGTTCCAGCTAAAAACAAAAAGCCCCATGGTATAATTGGAAAATAATCCCACGACATATATTTGCCCGAACTAAATCCCATAATATAACCAAATACAGTATTGCCAAAACTTGCAGGATATAATCTGTTGGATATTACATACCATGCTCCACAAAATAAAATCAAAGAAACAATAACTGCAAATATGCTATCCATTTTTTCAACAATCTTCTCTAAAACTCCATACAAAATCATTGAAACACTTAAAAAATGCAATATTCCAAAGAAAATAAAGCAATCCATTGCATAGGTTACAGCACTTAAAATCCCAGCAAAAAATAAAGCTTTAATACCTCTTTTCAAATTACTTTTTGACAGTCTTGAAGATATGCCCGATATAAATATAAGCACTCCTGCTCCAAAATCTCTCACAAAATCCGCATACGGACTGCAAATAAAAGAAACACTCTTCAAACCAAAAAAATCATACAAATCAAAAATAATATGATAAATAACAACACCTATTATCATAATTCCTCTTATTGTATCAAGTGTATAAATTCTCTTTTTCATAGTATTCCTACTTTCCATTTAATACAAAAAGTATTATATCAATATCCATTTCATTTTTCCATACTTTTTTAATTTAAACTTGCCAAACCACACCAAACAGAGTAAAATTATCATAAGTTTATTTTAATATAGAACGGAGGATTATTATGAGTTCTAAAAAATATGTTGCATATGCAGGCACTTACACTCTTGGCAAAAGCAAGGGAATCCATATATTTGATGTAGACGTAAAAGCAGGACGCGTTGCTCCAAGATGTGAAATTGAAATTGACAACCCTTCATATATTGCTGTATCACACGATCAACAATTCCTGTATTCCATTTCCGATGACGGAATACATGCTTATCGCATATTAAAAAATGGTAACCTTGAATACATTAACAGCTCAACAATTAATGGTATGCGTGGCTGCCACATTACTATCAACAAAGCAAATACATATCTATTTGTTTCTGGCTACCACGATGGCAAGATAACTGTAATGTCAATCAATGAAGATGGTAGCATTGGCTATATGACTGACGAAGTATATCACAAGGGTATGGGTTCTATTGCAGACCGTAACTTCAGACCACACATCAGCTGTTCAGTACTCACACCAGATGAAGAAATCTTATGCGTATGTGATTTAGGCATTGACCAGGTAAAACTATACCAATTCAACGAAACAACTGGCAAAATCAAGCTTGTAGATATTATCCGCACACAGCTAGAATCTGCTCCACGCCAGATGCTCTTTAGCGCAGACGGACGTTTTGCTTATGTAGTATGCGAGCTAAAAAATGTAATAAATGTATATTCTTACGACAACACACAAAAAAATCGTTTCGAACTTGTACAAACAATATTTACAATTCGTTCAGAGCGTAAGAAATCCAACACAGCTGCTGCGTGCATTACATTTTCACCAGATGGCAATTATCTCCTTTGCTCTAATGCCGGTGATAACAGCGTAACAACATACAAGGTAGATAAACAAAATGGTACACTTTTACTTCGTTCTTCACTACCTGTAAGTGGTGATTATCCAAAAGATATAGCAATCTTCCCTGATGGAAAGCATTTCTTATCACTTAATCACGAAGCCAATACCATTACCACATTTACAATACACTACGACAAAGCTTTAATAGTTATGAACGGCCCTATCTTAAAAATAGACAAGCCTAATAATTTAGTATTTGTAGAATTGAAATAAAAAATAGCTGAACTTATAAAACAGGCTCTATAATAAATGTTGAAGTAGTGAACTATTTGTTCACCACCTCAACATTTATTATAGAACCATAAAACAATTATAGGTTCAGCTATTTTTCTGTACTTTTTTCAAATTTCATCTATTTTTTCGGTAGAAATACATATTTAAAAATTGTATATTATTGTTAAGACAATATAGGAGATGATTTGAAATGAATTCAAAAAAAATAGATATGACTAAAGGCTCGATAGTACGCCAAATGCTGCTATTTGCCATTCCAATCTGTATCGGAAATATACTACAACAGCTTTATAACACAGTAGATACTTATGTCGTTGGAAACCATTGCAGCAGAGAAGCTTTAGCTGCCGTTGGCACCAGTGCCCAACCGGTAGAATTTCTCCTTTGTATCTTCCTCGGTATAGGGACCGGCGTATCCATCATTGTTTCCCAATACATGGGTAAAAAAGATATTGAGAATTTAAAAGAAGCTACCTCTACTGCTACCGTATTTTTATACCTATGTGCTATCCCATTATCAATACTTGGATTATTTATTGGACCCCTTATACTTAAAGTAATGCAGGTAAAAGGTGAAACCTACAAATTAGCCAGCGGCTATATCAGAATCATCTTCCTTGGAACCCTTGGAAATATGGGCTACAACCTAAACGCGGGCATCCTGCGTGGAATCGGTGACAGCCGTTCATCATTATTGTTTTTATTTGCATCTTGTGTTGTAAATATAGTATTGGACCTTTTATTTGTAGTACAATTCAATTGGGGCGTTAACGGCGTTGCCGTAGCAACCTCCATCGCAATGTTTGTATCTTGGTTTATAAGTATAATATATATTAAGAAAAAACATGCTATGTTAGAATTTAAACTTATTCCAACTCATATTAACAAGCAACATTTAAAAGATATTATTACAATCGGTCTTCCACTCGGCCTTAACAACTCAATTTATTCAGTTGGACACATTTTAATGCAGTCCCTAATAAATGCACAAGGAGAAATCCTAACCGCAGCCTGTGTCGTAGCTCAAAAGCTTACAGGCACTGCAAATGTAGCTATAACTTCCCTCTCATCAGCTGCTTCAACCTTTGCCGGTCAAAATATGGGTGCAAAAAACTACAAGCGACTGAAAAAAGGAAGTCTTACCATACCATTATTTTCAGGACTTATTACCTGTACTGCAGGTCTTACACTTACATTCTTCTGTAAACCATTACTTGCACTGTTTACAAAAGACCCTGAAGTTCTCAAGCTTGCAATACAATACACATACATCGTACTTCCATTCACATGGGAATATGCAGTATTCAATGGCATAATCAACTTCGTAAACGGAACTGGCGAAGTAAAATATCCTACAATAGTAAACATTCTTATGCTTTGGGCAGTAAGAATACCTACAGGATACTTTATCGCAACATTCTTAGACGGAACATATGTAATGGCCGCAGTACCAATCAGTTTTACATTTGGACTTATTTCAATGCTTGCATACTTCCTTACACCAAAATGGAAAAAGATTGCCGCACTTGCAGCAACCTCAGAAAATTAACCATTCCCCTCCCCCCAATATATGTAAAATAAGCTTGCTACCACATCTCAATGTAAAAGCAAGCTTATTTTTTATAAATTCATTCAATATAAACCACCTCGTGGGAAAATTCCCCACTTCTGCCCACCACTAGAATACCTATACTTTCACACAAGCTAATCCGTACCGCAAGGTACATACAAAAAAGACTAAGATTGCGATAACATCCCATGCTTAAAGCAAGCTTAGTCCTTTTTTGTATAAGATGCATAGCATCGGATTAGCTAATAATACCACATAACTCTTAGTAATTCCTCCACTCCCGCACCAACATAGCGCAAATCCATCTTTCATATGCAGAGCATCTAAAGGCGTCGGCACTTGCCGACATAGTCCGCCAGGACATATGGAGGCTTACGTGTCCGCTACGCCTTTATCCAAGTGCAAACGGCTCAAATATGAAAGGTAGGTTTGCGCCCTTACTCCACCGCCTTTAGTGACTCTGCCATATGAATCTTCTCAATCTGTCGTCTCATAAATACATTTACAATAATTGCAAATAAAATTGTAAAGAATAGTCCTAGGACATAGCTTGGCCATTCTACCACATTTTTGAATGTGAACTGGTCAATCTTAACCATAGTCATAACAACATAGTGGAAAGCCCGTCCAAAAGGAAGTCCTATTACACTTGCTATGATTGACAATACAAGATTTTCTCTAAGAACGTAACTTTGAGTTTCCTTAGGATAAAAGCCTAGTACCTGTACTGTTGCAATCTCCCTGCTTCGTTCCGCAATATTAATATTTGTAAGGTTGTAGATTACGATAAATGCCAGTGCTCCGGAAAATGCCACAACAAGCCATATTATATAATTAAGGCAACCAATAACATCATCTACGCCCTGTCTTAAAGCATCCAAGCGCACAATGCTGCTTACGCCTGAAATTTCAACCAACTCCTTTGCAAGTGCTTCTGTATCTGAATCAGTATTAATATATACAATATTTTCCTGCCACTGACCAAAATGCTCTTCATAGGTATCACTTCCAATGAAAATAAAGTTATTAATATGATTTTCAAAAATGCCTGCGACCTTAAGGGTATATTCCTTCATGTCGGCATCCTTTATTGTAAATGTATCGCCTATTTTTAGTTGGAATTTTTCAGCAATCTTTTCATTTACAAGTGCTTCACCCTTTGAAGGCAATTTTACTGTAATATCATTTTTATCATAAATATCCCAATATTTATTAAAGTTGTCATTGTCAGATATAGCTAAAAGACTTATTGAGCTTAAGTTTGAACTGCCTGTAACCTCTACGGTCTGCTTGTTAGCAAGATAATAAGAATTTACATTTTCCATATCATCAAGCTTAGTAGTAAGCATATCCTTAACTAAAGGTTCAAAACCGGCTTCAATACTATATTTTTGAATTTCTCCAAATTGAATCTTTCCAATATGAATCATAGAATCCCTTACACCAAATGCAGTTACCACAAGACCTGCACAACAGCTTATGCCAATGAGCATCATAAATAGCCTTCTTTTATATCTGAACATATTTCTCAAAGTAATCTTATCCAAAAATGATAAACGTCTCCAAAATGGTGCAATTTTCTCCAAAAGAATTCTTTTTCCATTCTTCATATCCCTTGGGCGAATCATTTGTGCCGGAACCTCCAAAAGCTCCTTTCTGCAAGAAATAAATGCACTTCCAAGTATTGCAATCAAAGAAACTGCAAGTGTTATAACTGCAAGTGTAGGATCAAACATATAAATCAATGGTGCAAAATCATATATTGAATTATATGCCAGCCAGAAAATCTCTGGCAACCCCCAGGTGCACAAGAAAAATCCGATTGCCCAGCCTATAATGGTTGCACTTCCTGAGTAAAGAAGATATTTCATAGTTATGGCACCATTGGTATATCCCATGGCTTTTAATACACCGATTTGAGTTCTCTCCTCGTCAACCATTCTAGACATAGTCGTTACACAAACTAAAAGAGCTATCAAAATGAAAAATACAGGGAAAATATTTGCAACAGCACTTATAATTGAACTGTCATTTTCAAAACTTACGTAGCCCACATTTTCGTTACGGGTAAGAACATACGCCGTTGGTGCAGGTATTTGAAGCATAGGATTACGAAGCATATTGTTATATCGTAGATTCACACGCTCATTTGCCAAATCTTCAATTCGTTTCTCATATTTTTCAATAATATCCTCATATTCATCAGTGTAAATTGCAGCTGTTTCATCAAGTGTAATATTAATCTCAGTGAAGAAATCTGATTTAAAAGCCTTCTTTGGAACATAGATAAATGAATCCAAAGTACCGTTACCAATATTAGTAGTACCACGGTCAAGATTAAGATACAAAGGTGAATCTGCAATGCCGACTATTGTATATTCCTTTTGACTAAGCTGTTGTAAAGCTAAGTCATTATTTTCCTCAGACACAGTAATCTTCTTACCTATATCATCTGCATCGAAATCCTCGTCATCTACAAGACATTCATCTGATGTACTTGGAAAACGTCCTTCTACAAGAGATACTTTATTAATCTTATCAGTTATCGCCATTACCTTGTATGCTTTTTCGTTATCCTTATAACGAAGCAGCAAATCTACGGAATTGGTTCCTTCAACATCTTTAACACCGGACATTTCTTCAAAGGCTTCTACATCTTCCTTCCCAAAGCTGATGGTGGAAAAAATGCGGTAATCATACATATTCTGCTCTTTTAAATACTCATTACCGGTATTAACCATTGCATTTTGAGTAATCTTAAGACCGGCAAAAAATCCTGCACTTAAAGCAACAATAAGAAGAAGTGCCATAAATCTGCCTAAAAATGTTTTTATACTTCTATATGTCAATTTTATAATTGATTTCATTATATCACCACTCAATCTCATCAATAGGAACAATGTTATTATTTATCTCATTAGATAAAATCTGTCCGCTCTTAATTCGTATTATACGGTTAGCCATAGGCGCTATGGCCTGATTATGGGTAATTGTTATAACCGTTGTATCATTTTCCTTAGCAAGATCATATAATAGCTTTAAAACATTCTTGCCTGTAACATAATCAAGAGCGCCTGTCGGCTCATCACATAAAAGCAATCTTGGGTTCTTTGCCAAAGCTCTTGCTATAGCAACTCTTTGTTGCTCACCACCTGATAAATGTGCTGGAAAATTATTAGCTTTATCTGCCAGACCAACCATCTCTAAAGCCTTTAATGCCGGTATTGGATCCTTGCAAAGCTGAGCTGCGATTTCAACATTTTCCAACGCTGTAAGATTCGGAATTAGGTTATAAAATTGAAATACAAATCCTACATCATGCCTTCTGTAAGTAACAAGCTCTTTTTTACTAAACTTAGAAATGTCCCTTCCATCAAAATAAATATTGCCCGAAGTAACTGTATCCATACCTCCAAGCATATTTAGCATAGTGGTCTTACCTGCACCAGAAGAACCAAGCAATATACAAAACTCTCCCTTATCAACGCCAAAGCTTACGCCCTTTAGGGCATCAAACTTGGTATCGCCACTGCCATAACTTTTAACAACATTTTCAAATTCAATATATTGTTTTGTCATACTAATCCTCCATTCCAAAGTGCCACAAATAGACGTGCGAAAAACATCACATAAGTGTGTTTTTTCACACTATTATCTTCTTTCTTCGGCTACTATATCATACATTTGTTAAAATTGTGTTAAACCCTTGGAAGTATTATTCCCAAGGGCCTATCTTATATATCATATTCTGCAAGACTTGCATTTTCAATTGAATAATTAAAAAATTCATCATTGGTAACATCATTAAAATAAGTATTAAGCACACGACATACACCACCATGGCATATTATAAGAACATTTTTACCTGCATACTTTTCCTTAATATCATCAAGAAAGCCATATATTCTATAAGCTACCTGCATCATAGATTCTCCCTGTGGGTACCTATATGCAAAATGTCTCTTCGCAGCCAAATAATTCTCATCTTTTCGGTCTACACCTTCAAATATGCCATAATTCTGTTCAATAATTCGCTCATCAATAACCGTTGGTATATTGCATACCTCAGAAACAATTTTCCCTGTCTGAATTGCTCGCTTTAACGGCGAAGTAATAATTATATCCACTTGCTTCTTAGATACTGTCTTGGCAAGTTCATAAGCCTGCCATATACCAAGCTCTGTCAATTCAAGGTCTGTAAGCCCACACACTTTATTCTGTGCATTAAAAATTGTCTGTCCATGACGTGCAACAAATATCTTCATCCAATCACCTATACAATAATCAAACTGGCACAGGAAATATCATTAGCTAAATCATATACCTTACCACTAGTTAACGCTACTACCTTAGGTCTTAAAATACATTCATGATTATTCTCTAAAACCCTTGCTATCTCTCCATTACTCAATGTAACCTGTGAGCCCACCGGATACAATATAACACTCTCTAAAAAGCTCTTCATCACATCAATATCCAATTCTTCAGTCATAGCCATAAGCATCTCCACAGCATCTCTCTTTGTAAATGCTGATTTGTAAGGTCGCTCTGTTACCAAAGCATCATATACATCTGCAATGGCAAGAATCCTTGCATAAAGACAAATCTTTTCCTTAGTTACCCCTAGCGGATAACCTCTTCCGTTAATCTTCTCGTGATGTTGCAAAACACCCAGTCTTATCATATCCGATATCTCAGGCTTATTTTTCAAAATGTTATAGCCAAACAAAGAATGTTTCTTCATAATAGCAAACTCTTCATCTGTAAGCCTGTCCGGTTTATTAAGAACTTCATTAGGTATCTGCGACTTGCCCACATCATGCAAAAGTCCTGCAATACCAATGTCATATATCTCTTTATCCTTAAGACCGTGCTTTTTAGCTATAATCATAGCAATTGTGGCCACATCAACACTATGCTTAAAGGTATATTCATCACTAACCTTAAGCATATCAATATCTACCGCCACTGCATCATTTTCAGTAATGGCATGCATCAAAGACTTGGTAATTCTATTAGTCTGACGGGTAAAATCATCTGATTCAGTATTATTATAAATGTATTGAATACCTTCCTTAACACGTCTCTTTACACTCTCTGTAAGTCTAACCTTAGCTCTGTCTGCAACAGTTTCCTTCTCAATAATATTCTGAGTCTTAGGACTAATCTTAATATCCTCTGGCTTTTCAACGACTTCATCTTCATATTCACCTTCGCCAATATAGACACCTGATATGCCTAATTTACTAAGCGCATTAATAAGATAATCATCCAAAATAGTACCACGAACTATAAGCGCACGCTTAGACTGGTCCACTATTGACTGATCTATCTTCATACCCGGTTTTAATGCTCTTATATTAACAAAGGTTCTCTTAAACATAGTCACTACCTCAAATCATCTCACATATAGCATTATTATACCAAATTACACCATTAGATTCAAGTTTGTTTTATTCCTTCCACTCCTCTTTACCAAATAATATTTTATATACTAATATAGCTATCAAAGCACCTGCTAATGGTCCAATTATAAATATCCACAATTCATCAATTGCCTTATTAGCTCCTGCAAATAAACCAATAACTGCGCTTCCTATACTTCTTGCTGGATTCATAGAAGCTAAAGTATATGGAATTCCAAATATATGCAATATAATATATGTCATACCAATTATAAAACCTGTATAATCTTTATTCTTCTTACTAAATACCAAGATTATAAGAACTATTACAAAACCCATAAATATTTCTGCTAATAATCCGCCTAAAATATGTCCATTTATATTCACCAGATTATTTGCTACCATAGCATATTCAAAAGATACGTGTCCGTCATCAATAATAGTAAATATATCTTTTCTTCCTAGTACATATCTTATTACATACACAATACCAGTACCACATATCGCACCAAATATTTGTGCAATAACATACTTTAAGCATTGTATTTTTCCAATCTGCTTATCAATACATAATGCTAGTGAGATAATTGGATTAAAATGTCCACCACTAATTCTTCCAAGGCTGTAATGCATTACAATAAAGCTGATGCCGAATGCAAAAGCCACAAGAAGAATATAAAACATTTCCATTCCATTTCTATAGCCATGCCACTCATTTGATGATATATCTTGCAACCTATCCGACCACTGTAAAGCTATTTCTATGGCCATAAACATATATATTGCAGTTCCGATAAACTCTGCCATAGCTTTACTTTTAAGTACATCATGTAGTAGCACAGCAATAAATGCGCCAATAAATGGAACCACTATAAATATGCTTTGCTCTATAATATATTTTAAATATACTGGTTCTTCTAACGTTACATCATATATAATTCCCACTATTGCACGCGCTGGATTCATTCCACTAAATGCATATTCATTTGATACTATATGAGTAATCATAATTCCAAGGCCTATTATTATTCCTGAATATTTATTTTTTGCTTCACTAACACTCAAAAAAATCATAATAAGAATAAACGATAATATCAGTTCTATAAGTACTGCCATCAATAATTTATGTATCCCAATTATATTACTAAGCTCACTAATTGCCACATTTCTTTTATATGTATATTCCCAGTCTAATATTTTAAATATCTTTTTCA
>JAZQMK010000033.1:0-53159 GCA_045543455.1 Lachnospiraceae bacterium | reverse complement strand
TCCGACTTTGTATTAAGCTGCAGCATAATTCTTAAGGATGGCACTGATAAGAATCAGGCATTGCAAAAATTTAATCAGCTTGTGGAAGAAGAACCACAGCTAAATATTTTCTGGAACGAAGAAACAAGGGAAATTCAAGCCAAAGTAATGGGCGAAATACAATTAGAGATTTTGAAACGTCAGGTGCTTGAACGCTTTGGGATGGAGATTGAGTTTGGCGAAGAAAAGATTGTGTACAGAGAGACTATTACAAATGTAGTAGAAGGCGTTGGACATTTTGAACCCTTAAGACATTATGCAGAGGTTCATCTTATATTAGAGCCGGGTGAAAGTGGAAGCGGAATTACATTTGAAAGTGCCTGCAGTGAAGATATTTTAGACAGAAACTGGCAAAGACTTGTAGAGACGCATATATTTGAGAAGGAGCATAAGGGCGTTTTAACCTGTTCAGGAATAACAGATATACATATAAGTTTAGTTACAGGGCGGGCTCATAATAAGCATACTATGGGTGGTGATTTTAAACAGGCAACCTATAGAGCCATAAGACAGGGACTTATGCAGGCAAACAGCATACTTTTAGAGCCATATTTTGAATTCAGAATTGAGCTGCCAAGAGAATATGTAGGTCGTGCAATGAATGATATAGATAAAATGTATGGTAAATGTGAAATAACACAAAGCACTGATAAAATAGCAGTTATAGAAGGTCTTGCTCCAGTTGCAACTATGAAAAATTATCAAAAAGAGCTTAGTGAATATACAAGAGGTGCAGGCCATATTATTGCTTTATTTGCCGGATATAAAAAGTGTCATAATCAGGAGGAAGTGATTGCACAAAGAGCATATAATCCTGAAAATGATATTAGAAATACTCCGGATTCGGTATTTTGTGCTAATGGCTCAGGTTATATTGTGAAATGGGATAAGGTTAAGGATTATATGCATATGGAAGCGGTCCTTACTAAGGAAGTTAAGGAAAGTATACCTGAAAAGATTTCAAGAAATTATGATGATAACATTGGTGTTGATGAGATTGACGAGATTTTAGAGAGAACATTTTTTGCCAATAAAAAGCAAAAGACCATACGCTCTAAAAAACATGAAACCTTTGCTAGAAAAATTACATATACCAAGCCAAAGCTGGGTAATTTTTTACTGGTAGATGGTTACAATGTTATATATGCAGATAAAGAATTAACAGAGCTTGCCAATGCAAATATTGATGGGGCAAGATTAAAATTAGCGGATATTTTGTGTAATTATCAGGCGATAAAGGGCATGAATATTATCCTGGTATTTGATGCTTACAGGGTTAAAAATCACCCAACTGAAATAGTTGAATACAATAATATCAGCATTGTTTATACTAAAACTGCGGAAACAGCAGATCAGTACATTGAAAAATACGCCCACAAAAATGGGAAAGATTATAATATTACAGTTGCAACCTCTGATGGCTTAGAACAGATAATAATTAGAGGTGCAGGAGCAAGGCTTATGTCTTCAAGAGAACTTTTAAAGGACATTGAAGTAACTAATGAAAATTTAAGAAACGAATACCACTTGACATAATTATATGAATGTTGTATCATATGAATATAAATTCATATGAAAGGAGATGCATATTTTGAAGTGTGAAGGTCATAATCACGAGGAACTGATTAAGAAGGTTATGGACGAAATGCCTACAGATGAAGTATTAACAGGACTTTCGGATTTATTTAAAATATTTGGTGATGCTACACGAATGAAGATTTTATTTGCATTATTTGAATCGGAATTGTGTGTTGGAGCCATAGCAGAGCTTCTTAATATGTCGCAGTCATCTATTTCACATCAGCTAAGAGTGTTAAAGGATAACAATCTTGTAGCCAATAGAAGAGATGGAAAGACGATGATTTATTATTTGGCGGATGACCATGTAAGGTCAATAATAGCTCAGGGATTTGAACATTTATTAGAAGAATAGTCATTAAAAGGAGAAAAATTATGAAAAAGGTATTTACACTTGAAGATTTAGATTGTGCACATTGCGCACAAAAGATGGAAGAAGGAATTAAAAAGATTGATGGAGTAAGCTATGCCAACATCAATTTTTTTGCACAGAAATTAACTATTGAAGCTGATGATGAAAAGTTTGAAGCAATTATGGATGAAGCTGTAAAGGTATGTAAAAAGGTGGAACCAGATTGTAGAATTGTGAGATAGCCTATGAGCAGAAAACAAAAACGAATGTTAAAGCGCATTGTTTTAGCAGCAGTATTGTTTGTGGCAGCTCTTTTACTTCCTGTTGACGGATGGTTAAGATTTGCCATATTTATGCCTGCATATTTGATGGTAGGTTATGATGTATTAATAAAAGCCGGGAAAAACATTTTAAATGGCCGGCTTTTCGATGAAAATTTCCTTATGGCATTAGCAACCATAGGTGCATTGGTTATAAAGGAATATCCGGAGGCAGTGGCAGTAATGCTATTTTATCAGATAGGAGAACTTTTTCAGTCCGTAGCGGTTGGGAAAAGCCGAAAGTCCATTGCAGCACTTATGGATATAAAGCCTGATTTTGCCAATGTATACAAGGAGGGTCAGCTAGTAGAGGTGTTTCCAGAGGAGGTTAATATAGGTGATATCATATTGGTAAAGCCTGGAGAAAAGGTACCTCTTGATGGAGTGGTTGTGGAAGGCTCAACTATGGTAAATACAGTTGCCATTACCGGTGAAAGTGTACCGGTGGAAAAATGTGAAGGACAACTGCTTGTAAGTGGCTGTGTTAATATGACTGGAGCAGTTAAGATAAAGGTTAACAGCCTTTATAAAGACAGTACAGTTGCTAAAATACTTGAATTAGTTGAAAATTCATACGAGAAAAAATCAAAGGCAGATGCCTTTATAACAAGATTTGCAAGATACTATACACCATTTGTTGTATTTATGGCAATAGCATTGGTGGTGTTAGGTCCGATTATTACTAACAGTTCATTAAGTATGTGGATTGAAAGAGCACTTATATTTTTAGTTGTTTCGTGCCCTTGTGCATTGGTTATATCGGTGCCACTATCATTTTTTGCAGGAATAGGTTGTGGAGCCAAAGAAGGTATACTTATAAAAGGCTCTAACTATTTAGAAAGCTTAGCTGCTATTGACACTATGGTTATGGATAAGACAGGTACTCTTACAAAGGGTAATTTCAAGGTGTCTAAAATATCCGTGATTTCAGGGGAAAATTATAACAAAGAAGATATCTTATATTACGCAGCCATGGTGGAATATTATTCTAATCACCCTATTGCAAAAGCAATAACTACTGAGTATGGCAAAGATATTGATGAAGGCAGAATTGAGAATGTAAAGGAACATTCAGGCTTTGGAATCGAAGCCATTGTTGACAAAAAACATATTTGTGCCGGCAATGAAAGATTTATGAAAAAATTGAATCTTAAGGTTGAAGATTTAGATAAGTCCGGAAGTATCGTATACATTGCCATAGATGGAAAATATGAAGGCTATATTTTAGTGGAGGATGAGATTAAAAATGAATCAAAAAAAGCTATAGCTATGTTGAAAAAACTTTCAATAAATAGTATAGTAATATTAACTGGAGATAAGTATCCGGTAGCGAAAAATGTAGCAGATGCATTGGGAATAACAACATTTTATGCAGAACTTCTTCCTGCTAACAAAGTAGAAAAAGTAGAAGAGATGCTTAAAAATAACAAAAAGGTTGCCTTTGTAGGAGATGGTATCAATGATGCACCGGTATTAGCAAGAGCAGATATTGGAATCGCCATGGGAGCAATGGGAAGTGATGCAGCCATTGAAGCTGCGGACATTGTTTTAATGGACGATAACCCTATTAAGTTGGCAACAGCCATAAAAATATCTAAAAAGACTATGAATATTGTACGACAAAATATAATATTTGCTTTGGGCATAAAGGCTGTAGTAATGATACTTGGAGCCTTAGGTATAGCTAATATGTGGCTTGCTGTATTTGCAGATGTTGGAGTAATGGTTATAGCAATACTTAATGCAATGAGAACATTTAAAATATAAAATACAAAGGAAAGGAATTTTTACAATGGGTGTAGAAATGGTAGATGCAGGTTGGCTTTCAATATTGCCACCGCTAATCGCAATTGTACTTGCGCTGATTTCAAAGGAGGTAATTGCTTCATTATTTGCAGGTGTATTTTCAGGAATGATAATATATTGTGTAATAGCTAAGGCATCATTTATACAGGCATTTAAGTATATTTTTGATATGATGGCCTATAAAATAGCTGATAATAGTTATATGATATTATTTCTTGCTTTATTAGGCTCGGTGGTAGTAGTAGTAACTATGGCAGGTGGCTCAAGAGCTTATGGCAGATGGGCAGCAGGAAAGTTAAAAAATCCTGTAAGCGTAAAACTTGCAACAATGATACTTGGTATCCTTATATTTATTGATGATTATTTTAACTGTTTAACTGTAGGTACAGTAATGCGCCCTATCACTGATGAACATAAAATATCAAGAGAAAAATTAGCATATTTAATTGATGCTACAGCAGCGCCAATATGTATTATAGCTCCAATCTCAAGCTGGGCAGTTGCAGTGTCTTCAGAAGTTGAAGGCGCTGGCGGTCTAAGTGCATTTATGAAGACAATACCTTTTAATCTTTATGCACTTTTAACTTTAGTGATGGTATTTGTGGTATGTGTAACTAATTTTGAATTCGGTCCAATGAAAAAATCTGTATTAGACCTTGAATATGACAATGAAAATGCACAAAAGGATAAGAATGAATTTGAAATTTCTGATAAGGGAACAGTTTGGGATTTAATAGTTCCGATTTTGGTTCTTATAGTATGTTCAGTACTTGGTATGGCTTATGTTGGTGGATTTTTTGATGGTGTTGCATTTACAACGGCTATAGGTGAAAATCCAACAGCAGGTTTAAGTTTAGGTGCATTTGCAGCACTAATTGCAGCCTTTGTTATGTTTATTCCAAGAAAATTAGTAAGCTTTAAAGGCTTTATGGAAGGTATTACAGAAGGCGTTAAATATATGGTTCCTGCGATTCTTATTTTAGTATTTGCGTGGTCTTTAAGTGGTGTTTGTCGTGAAATGATTGGAACAGGTCAATTTGTAAGTGGTATTGTTCAAAAGTCCAATATTTCGTTAACATTTTTACCAGCTATAGTATTTTTAGTAGCAGCATTTTTATCATTTTCAATGGGTACAGCATGGGGAACATTTGGTATGCTTATACCTATAGTTTCAATGATATGTGTAGGAACTGAAGGAGCGGCATTGCTTATACCTACATTAGGTGCCACACTTGCAGGTTCTGTATATGGAGACCATTGCTCACCAATTTCAGATACAACAATACTTTCATCGGCAGGTGCAAAATGCGAACATATTAAGCACGTTGAAACACAGCTGCCATATGCTACCTTAGTAGCGGTAGTTTGCTTTATAGGCTATATAATAGCAGGTGTTACACAAAATGCCATAATAACTTTATCAGTATCTATAGCATTATTGTTAGGAACCTTGTTTGTAATTAACCTAATGCAAAAAAAGAAGGCATAAAGGAGCGGATTGCCATAAAAACATTAACAGAAGAATTTAAAAATGTCTTTGGTGCAGAGTCTCAATTAACATACTTTGCACCGGGACGTGTAAATCTTATTGGAGAACATATAGATTATAATGGCGGCAATGTGCTGCCATTTGCTATTAATTTGGGAACTTATGGTGCAGTAAGAATAAGAAAAGATAAAAAAGTAAGACTTTATTCGGCGAACTATAAAGAAAAGGGCATAGTAGAGCTTGATATAAGAAATGTATCAATAGAAAATGATGATAGCTGGGAAAAATATCCCAAGGCCGTAATTAAGGCCGTTCTTGATGAAGGATATAAGGCAGGTAATGGCTTTGACATATACTATAAGGGTAATATACCTACCAGTTCAGGCCTTTCTTCTTCAGCATCAATAGAGGTGCTAACTGCATATGTTCTTAAGGATTTGTGGCATTTAGATTTGGATTTAAAAAAGCTTTCTCTTATATGCCAAAAAAGTGAAAATGTATATATAGGCGTAAAATGTGGTATAATGGACCAGTTTGTAATAGCAAACGGAAAGAAAGGCAATGCCTTATATCTCAATACGGATAAGCTTAATTATGAATATGTACCCCTTGATTTAAAGGATTGTTGTATTTTGATTATGAATACAAATAAACCAAGAAATCTTGTTGAATCAAAATATAATGAAAGACTTTCAGAATGTCAAAATGCATTAAAGCAAATAGGTAGTATTGAATATCTTACCCAGCTTGAAAAAGAGCCGGCTTTGGAGGATTATACATTGACAAAAAGAGTTCGTCATGTAATAACTGAAAATATCAGAACTAAAGAAGCGGTGACTGCCCTAAAAAATGGAAATTTAATTGAACTTGGCGTTTTAATGACTAAATCACACAATTCTCTTAAAAATGATTATGAGGTAAGCGGAAAAGAGTTGGATTCTTTGGTGGAAGCAGCCTTAGAATGTGAAGACGTTTTAGGTGCAAGAATGACAGGCGCAGGCTTTGGTGGTTGTGCAATTGCTCTTGTAAAAGAAGAAAAAGCAGAGACAATTATAGAAAGCATAAAAGAAAAATATATAAAGGATACGGGATATAAGGTTACAGTTTATATAACCGGTATCGGCGATGGTGTAAGAAAATTAAATTAAAAATGAGGCTGTGGTTTATTGATAATCACAGCCTCATCTGTTACGAAATAGAATCATTTATCTTTTGTCCGATTTTAAAAATAAGGTCCTTGTCTACTTTGCATACTTCTCTGTCGTAGGTGTAAAAACCATTTATCTCATCTTCAATGTCACTTAACTGAGTATATATGCAGCCACATAGCCCCTTATGAATGGCAGGAATAACCATAGTTTCATACATATCCGTGATTCGCTTGGTTAGTTCCTCGCTATTTTTGCAGGCTCCATATCCGTAGGTTTTACCAGTGCTGTAATGCTCATTAACCTTATAGGTAAAGCCACCACATTCAGATAAGAATAAAGGTCTTTCCTTTGGTTTTAAGCGTTTACTTCTAAAATATACATGCTCACTGTCAAAGTCGCTGTAGTGCTGAGCAAACCAACCAGAGGTAGCATCATATAGTCTGCTAGGATCTGTTTTTTTGGCAACATCATACATTCTGTCACTGTTAAATTGCCCCCAGCCTTCATTAAAAATAGTATAGGCTATAATGCAAGGATGATTATAAAGTGTATTTATGGTATCAATCATATGCTGCTCAAAAAATGCACGTCTAAATCCGTCGTTTTTATTGCGTTTATCGCGTCTGTATACATCATTAATTTTACGAAAGCCGATGGTTGGTAAAAAAGTATCCTTAAAAAATGAATATCTGCCACTGTTAACCATATCCTGAACAACTAACATACCATGTATATCGCAGTAATAATAGAATTGCTCAGGTTCAATTTTAATATGCTTTCTAAGCGTATTAAAGCCTAATTCCTTCATTCTTAAAATGTCATTTTCATATTCAGAAAAATTCTTTGGTATAAATAGTCCATCCTGAAAATATCCCTGGTCAAGTACACCATGCATAAAAATAGGCTTTTTGTTAAGACATACTCTTTGAATGCCATCAACATCCATAATCTCTATTTCTCTAAGTGCAAAATAAGTGTATATACAGTCATTTCCTGCCTTTATGGTCATATTGTAAATATGAGGATTGGTAGGTGACCAGTTAACAATATCTTTTTCTTCAAATTCTACACTGCCCCAATTACCCTTGAAGGATTTGTGTAAAACATTTCCATCAGGTAGATTTATAAAAGCATCAAAGCCTTCTAAATCATCATAATTACAGTCTAATTTAATTGAGAGGCTATTCATACTTGGTTTTAGCTTAATATCTTTAATATAAATCTCATCAACATTTTCAAGCCACACAGACTGCCATATTCCACTTACCGGGGTATACCACATTCCACCATGTTTTTTCTTTTGCTTACCATAAGGAAAATTAGTGGAAAGCTTGTCTGTTACCAGCACTTCTAAATGATTAAGTCCGTTTCTTTTTATAACGCCACTTATATCAAAGGAAAAAGGAAGATAACCACCAGTATGACGTCCGATTAAGACATCATTTACATATACCTTGGCTCGTTGGTCTACGGCACCAAAATGCAATAATATCTTATCCTTTGTAAAATTATCAGGAATAGAAAATGTGCAGTTGTATATAAGTTCACCGTCATTAGGTCCTAAATACTTGCTAAGTGGTGCTTCAGGCGGGTACGGTATATTAATGTCGTAACCGTTAAGCTGCCAGTTCTTTGAAAGAATCATAAAAGTATCTCGCCTAAGCTGTGGTCGTGGATAATTACAATTCATTAAAACCACCCCCTTGTTATATATTAATAGTTTATCAAAAAAATAATATAGTATCAAGATAAAAACCAACTGTTGACATAGGAAAATGAATTTGTTAAAATGAGCCCAAGTGAATAGAAACATTTAAGGTGTCAGAGGTAATGCTCTGGTGAAAAGGGAAGCGGGTGTAAATCCTGCACGAACTCGTCGCTGTGATGTGGGAGTTTTGTTTCATTTAGCCACTGAAGTAATTTGGGAAGGCGAAGCAAAGCGTTGATAACTAAGTCAGAAGACCTGCCTTTTATGAGATTGTGGAGCCACGAGTAACTGGTAAAAACATATATTTAGGGCGTCCTGCCATATAATATCCGCAATATTCTACACTTATGCAGCTAGGATGGAGTTGTGGACAATATTATATGAAAGGAGAATACCCTATGACAAGTAAAAAGAAAAAAATATTAGGGATAAGTCTGCTTGTAGTACTCATTATTGGAATGCTGGCAGCATTTTTTATATTTAGAGAGAAAGCAGTAGAAGGCAGTAAAAATGTAACAATACAGGTAGTTAATTCCAAAGGAGAGACAAAAAGCTACGAATTAAAGACTGATGCAATGTATTTAAAACAGGCTATGGAAGAAGCAAAGGGACTTACATTTTCAGGAACTGAAGGACAGTATGGGTTAATGATTGAGGTTGTAAACGGTGAAAGAGCGGTATTTACTGAAAATGGTGCCTATTGGAGTTTTTATGTAAATGATGCATATTGTAATTACGGAATAGCTGAACAGCCTGTAGAGGATAAAGATGTATTCAAAATCGTATACACTAAACAGTAAGGACATAGCCTTAATTGGCATGATGGTTGCAGTTATAGAGGTATGTAAGATAGCATTTGCCAGTATTCCCAATATAGAACTGACAAGCTTTTTTATAATAATTTTTTCAATTTATTTTGGGAAAAGGATATATGTGGTAATTCCGGTATTTACACTGATAGAAGGGCTGATATTCGGCTTTGGTCTGTGGTGGATAATGTATCTTTATGTATGGCCTATATTGGCATTTGCAACCAGAAGAATAAAAAATGAAAACTCAGCTGTAGGTTATAGTATAATTTCAGGCTTGTTTGGTTTGATGTTTGGTTTTTTATGCTCATTTCCGTATGTGTTAACCGGTGACAGTCTGGTAAATGGTCTAAAGATAGCGTTTGCCTGGTGGATTGCCGGAATTCCTTGGGACATAGTCCATGGAGTAGCTAATTTTTTCATAATGCTTGTATTATACCATCCAGTTTCAAGCGTAATGAATAAGGCAAAAAGATATAACAGTTAATTATTTATATTGCAATTATTGTCAAAATATAGTATAATTTGTTATACAATATATAGTGTATTAGGAGGTACATATGGGAAAGTTTGTAATTAAAACAACAAAAACAGGTGTTAAATTCGATTTAAAGGCAACTAACGGACAGGTTGTAGCAAGTTCAGAAGTATACAGCTCAGAAGCAGCTTGTAAGAAAGGTATCGCAAGTGTTCAAAAGAACGCTCCTATCGCAGCTGTAGAAGATCAGACAGTAGAAGGCTTCGCAAAAGAAAAGAACCCTAAGTTTGAGATTTATAAGGATAAAGCTGATGAATTCAGATTCAGATTAAAAGCAACAAACGGACAGGTTATTGCAACAGGCGAAGGATATAAGACTCGCGCAAACTGTATTAAAGGCGTTGATTCAATCAAGAACAATGCACCAGAAGCAGAGATCGTAAAAGAATAATTTGTTTTTAATGCCGGCTACCCACCGGCATTATTTTATTCAAAAATGTTCTGCAGGATGCGCACTTTTTGTTAATAAATAGGAGGCAATGTATGAAGAATATATTAAAAGTAACAGGAAAAGGTAGTATATCCCTTAGACCAGATACGATAAGAATTATATTAACAATAACAGATACAAAAGAAAATTATGATGATGCAGTAAAGAAATCAACAGAAGATACAGGGGTTTTAAAGAATTGTATAGAAAATATCGGCTTTAAAAAGGAAGATTTAAAAACTCTTGCCTTTAATGTTAATATGCAATACGAGAATCAAAAGGATAAGGATGATGTGTGGAAACGAGTATTAGTAGGTTACACATACAACCACCAGTTAAAATTAGAATTTGAAAGAGACAATAATGACTTAGGTAAGATTTTATATGCTTTGGTAAATTCTAAGGTAAAACCACAGATTGATATTTCCTACACTATTAAAGATTTAGAAGCTGCTAAAAATGAACTTCTCTCTAAAGCAGTGGAAGATTCAAAAAATAAGGCACAGATATTAGCTAAGGCAGCCGGTGTAGGCTTAGGCGAAATAGTAAACATAATATATTCAAAGGAAGAAAAAACATTTGATGTTATGCCGGTAAGAGGAATGATGTTAAAGTCAGCGGCTCCACAAAATGATGGAGCATACAATATGGATATAGAACCGGAAAATATTGTAGCTGATGATACGGTGACGATAATGTGGGAGATTGAGTAAAAGTTGCTTTTTTACAAAGCTTGAGGTTTATATGAAAAGTATAGAAGAATTGGAAAAATATTTAGAGAAAGAAAAATATTCTTTTAGAGAGCTTACGATAGGAAAGCATGGTGCACAAGAAGGATACATAATTGAAAAAAATGAAAATTCATATGATTTTTCTTATTCTGAACGAGGAAAAAAGACAGTACTTAAATCTTTCGCAAAGGAAGAAGAGTTAGTAGAATATGCATTTAATAAATTATCTTCCAATAAATGGAACAGAGCACATTTGGTTGCAAGAGTACATTCCGAGGCCGAAATACAACAAGCAGAGCAAGAATTAAAGAATAAGCATATTGAATTTGTGAGAAATGATATACCCAATTATGCTCAAGGAAGAAGTATATATAGAATATTCGTATTTGGTAGGGATGTTGAAAAACTTAGTGAATTTATGAAAAGGTATTATAGATAATAAATTTGAATTTGGAGGAGGAATAAAAATGCTTACACATGTTGGCACAAATACAATAGAGACAGAGAGATTAATACTTCGAAGGTTCGAATATACAGATGACGACGCAATGCTTAAATATTGGGTTGCAGACGAGAAAATACAATCATTATATTCTGAACCAGTGTACTCTACTAAAGATGAGGTAAAAGGGTTGCTTGACAAGTATATAGGTTCTTATGAAAAGAATGAATATTATCGTTGGGCTGTTGTTGAAAAAACAACGGGTGAATGTATAGGACAGATAGCATATTTTTTGGTTGATAGTAAGAATCATTTTGCTGAAATTGAATATTGCATTGGTTCGGATTTTCAGTGTAAAGGTTTTGCAACAGAGGCAACAAAAGCAGTTATTGCATATGGATTCGATAGAATGAATTTGCACAAGGTTCAAATTTGTACTAAGACTATTAATGCACCATCAAAACGAGTAATAGAAAAATGTGGTTTTGTATATGAAGGAACATTGAGAGACTATTTCTATATGAACGGAGAATATGTTGGAAGATTATATTTTTCAATATTAAGAAATGAGTTTGAAACTATGGAATAGGATATTTGTAGGAGAGACAACTTTCTGTTTGGACCTTTGTTGATGGTAGTGAATTTAATAAGAAATAAAGCAGTTAGAGGGGTGTTCAAATGAACACCCCTTTAAACACTCATATGGTACAAACGTTATAATTGTATCATTTTATTTGTCTCAATTAAGGAAAGTTGAGAACAAGAAACTTTCAGTTTTCTACTTTAAGAAGCCTTTTAATACATTTCCTAAAATACCGCCTAAACCGCTTTTTGAAGATGAAGAAGAAGCTTTTTTGGTGGTTTTTTTAGTAGTTGTCTTAGTAGTTGTCTTAGTGCTTACAGCTCCAGCAATTAATTCTGTTATATCAACATTATCAAGTAATGAACCGATTAAGCTTCCTACACCGTCTGACTTGTTGTCATCTTCCTCAGCCTGTTGTCCGATAAGGCTCATAAGTAATGGACCTACAGCAGATAAAACGTCATTAGTTTGCGAACTTTTTACGCCAGTGCTCTTTGAAACAGATTTTGTAATACTTGATTTGTCAGAGCCTAAAAGATGAGTAATAATTTTAGAACCATCCTTTAAGTCTACATTTCCTAAAAAGCTTGAAAGGTCTGTTGTATCAGATTTTGCATGGTCAGCTAAAGCCTTTGTAAATCCTGTAGCAGTGCCGGAATCTTTGGCTTGCGAGCTAGCTCCGTTTAAAAGTGATGGAAGAGCTTCCTTTAAAATGTTTTTAACGTCCTTGTTAGGTACACCTGTTGCTTTGCTAAGTCCTTTTACGCTGTCAGAGCTTAACAAAGTGCTTGTAAGTTTAGATAAATCCATATATACCTCCGAAATATTTGATAAAAATATTATCTAACAAATGTCAAAATAAGTCAAGAAATATGTCATAAGTACTTGCTTGATTGTATGAAAATATAGTATAATAGTACTATATTATTTTACACAAAAGGAGAAGATAATTTATGGCAGAAGCTAAGAAAAAGAAAATTGTATCAGCTAACACTGGCAAAGAAGTAGAGGCTGGATCAACAAGAACAATTAAGCAGGCAGCACCAGTAGGTAATGCGACAGGATATCGTATAGGTGCGGTTGTGGCATGGGCAGTAGCTATAGCACTTGAAGTAGTTGCAGTTTTAATGTTAATCGGTAAGATTGATCTTAAGT
This sequence comes from Lachnospiraceae bacterium, assembly GCA_045543455.1. Lineage (GTDB taxonomy): Bacteria > Bacillota > Clostridia > Lachnospirales > Lachnospiraceae > SIG291. The sequence continues at coordinate 40,028 of JAZQMK010000033.1, read as the reverse complement.
TTGTACAGGTAATGTACCAGTTAATTGGCGCATTAGTTCTTGATTTGGTATTTGTAATCATTGGTTCTACATTATGGAAGAAGGCTAACCACATTAAGCCAGCAAGCGAAAAGAATCCAGTATTATTCTGGTTATGGAACAATATGGGACTTATCGTATGTGCATTTGCATTTATTCCATTTGTTGTTCTTGCATTAACTAACAAGGAAGCAGATAAGAAGACAAAGGCAGTTGCAACAGTAGTAGCTATTATTGCTTTATTAATAGGTGGTTTAGTAAGCTATGATTGGAACCCAGTTTCAAAGGAACAGCAACAGGCAGCTATGGAAGCAATTTCAACAAATGTATATTGGTCTCCATTTGGTAGAGTATATCATACACATACAGATTGTGGTCACTTAAATCAGACAGAAACACTTACAGAAGGTACAGTAGAAGAAGCTATCGCAGCAGGTCGTACACGTTTATGTTCATCATGTGCTAAGAAGGATGATATTAAAGGTGTAGTAACAGACGGCAATGCAACAACAGATGATAGTTCATCAGAAGATACGACTACTGAAGGTTCAGCAGAATAATAATACATATAATTAATATTTAGCCTGGTATATGATGTTGTAGAACATTGTATATCGGGCTTTTTAGTTTATTTCACAAAAAAGCTAATACAATTGAAAATATTGTCGATATACATTATAAGTGATTAAAACGTTGAAAAGAGGTAGGGCAGATGGTAATTCAGCATAATATGATGGCGCTGACAGGTGCTAGAAATATAAATATTAATACTAATTCAAAGTCAAAAGCAACTGAACGTTTAAGCTCGGGTTACCGCGTTAATCGTGCAGCTGACGATGCCGCAGGACTGTCTATATCTGAAAAGATGCGTTGGCAGGTTAGAGGTCTTAATAAGGCATCTACTAACGCACAGGATGGTATTTCTATGATTCAGACGGCAGAAGGCGCGCTTAATGAAGTACATTCACTTTTGCATCGTATGAATGAACTTGCTACTCAGGCGGGTAATGATACTAATACTGATAATGATCGTGCCGCAATTCAGCGTGAGATTAATCAATTACAAGGTGAGATAGATAGAATTTCTGATTCAACAGAATTTAATACAATACCGGTTCTTAGAATGGAATCACTGGTAAAGATTAATGGTAGCAGTTCTCCGGAAGATGTTTCATTAGACAGACGTATTAGTGTAACACCTTCTAATGGAACTACGCATAGCGTATATGGTGCAAGTATTGATTTTTCAAATGTCAGCAAAGGTACAATGAATGAAATGATAGGCAAAGAATTTACTACAACTTGTACAGTGAATTGTAGCCAGATTTTTAATTTTAAATTTACTGACGCAACTACTTCAAGCGTTAGAGTTGAAGGCAGTTCTATGTATGTAGAGGTTGGCGTAAATAGTCCTAATATGTCTACAGGTACAGATTTGGTTAATACTATTATGCAACTTGCTGAAAGTAAACAGAGTGAATCACCTTTTAATTCATATTCAAGCGCTTATGGAGATACATTTATAGGTCATGCTAATGGTATTGCTTCAGATGGCTCAACATTACATATGTATTCTATTTCAGGGCAACCGCCATATAGAGAAGGAATGGGATTGTTAAAGGTAGATAAGCTTGTTGATTTGGAAAGAACACTTCTTTTACAGACAGGAGCTAAAGAAGGTCAGACTGTTCCATACAATATAAGAACAATTAATTCTAAGACTTTAGGAGTTAATCCATTAAGTGTAAATAATAATGCTAATGCAGGTAAGGCTATGACAGCTGTACAAACTGCGGTTGATTCTGTTTCGGAATATCGTTCATATCTAGGTTCACTACAAAACAGACTGGAACATACAATTGCAAATGTAGATAATACAGCGGAAAATACACAGGCTGCTGAAAGTCGTATCCGTGATGCAAATATGGCAGAAGAAGTGCTAAACATGACAAAATATAGCTTGCTTGAGCAGGTGGGAACAAGCTTTCTTTCTCAGGCAAACAGCAGTGTAGAAAGTGTTTTGAAATTATTACAATAAAATGATGAAAGGGCGTATCAAACTGATAGGCCCTTTTTAATATGGTGAACATATACCACATTTGGTATATCCCTTTTTAAATAAATCTTCTATATTTCCAGTGTATTCTTCTTTGTTTTTATCGCTTATATCTGAGGCACCCTTGCAGTCTTTAAAATGTATTTTCTTAGAGCTTATATTTAAAATATATTCCCCAATCATATTGCTTTCATCTTTTATAAGCCAGCTGTTGCCGGTGGCATAATCTATGCCAATCTGTGGCTGAGAGTTGTAAATAAATACATTAAAGCATATACCCGCTCCATTATCTTCAACAGATTTTGCCTCAATCTGAACACCCTTGGCTATTAGATTATCACCTTCAAAAACAGGCGTTACACGATAAAGGACATGATTATTAGTGCGGCGTATGTAAGATGCAACTTTATTTTCAAATATGAGCATACCTTCAATATTAAAATCCCTTGTTCCGGTTATCAGATTGAGAGGATTATCATTTTCACCACTTAACTGCCAGCCGATTAAATGACAACGATTATAAAGATAATCATCTTCAATAATTCCACGATATTTAACTGTCTGCCATCCACTTGGCTTAATATTGCTTATATCGCCACGCTCATTCTTTGGCATCATATCCTTGTTAAGCATGGCAATACATTGACCACAACGGCCTAAAGAATCTAGCGGTGAATAATATTCATAGGCAGACGCTTCAAGCTCTTTATCTGTAAATGAAGGTATGTTATTGTTAAGCTCTATATAGATATCATTTGTTTCTTTGCTTGTAGACTGACTGTTTGCAGGCTTGGAAGAGCTTTCTTCACAGGCTGTTAGCAGAAAGGTCAAAATAAGCAAAGCTATGACAATCTTAAATTTCATTTATTTTCCTCATTTCCATGTGGTTGATGCGTTTCATAAGAACTGCATAAAGGGCAATGCCTATAAAAAGAGAAATTGTATCAGAAATAGGTTGTGCACATACTAGGCCAAATTCACCTACATATTTATTCATAATTAAAAGTAGAGGAAATAAAAGTCCAACTTGTCTTATAACCGATAAAATAAAGGAATAAAACCATTTTCCCGTAGCCTGAAAAATACTTCCAAAAAGATTTGTAAAGCACATGCCGGGAGCACATAAAAACCATATACGAATAAAATCGATTCCTTTATTTACAGTGTTTACTTCAGATGTAAACAGTTTAAGAAATGGTTGTGCAAATATTTCAACTAAAACAAGGCAAATAGCCGCATAGCAAGCAAGTAAAATAAATGAAAAATTATTTACTGCCTTAAATTTTTTTATGTCATTTGAACCATAGGCATAACCAAGAAGAGGCATAATACCTTGAGTAAGACCTATTGTTATTTGAATTGCGATGCTGCCTACTTTTTGAACAAGACCAAAGGCTGCAATTGATACATCACCGTAAGGCGACATATGGTGGGTAAGTACTATATTTGCAAAGCCACCTAAAACTATAATTGTAGCAGCCGGTACGCCGACTAAAATAACCTGCTTTATAATGTATTTTTCAAAGGTAAGCTTTAGAGGATTTAACTCTATAACACTGTTAGAATTGCGTTTGATTACAAAAAGCATATAAAGCATAGATGCCACATTTGCAAGACATGTGGCTATTGCAGCACCTTGAGCACCTAAACCCAAAAGCATAACAAATATGAAATCAAGACCAATATTTAAAATACCGCCAAAAGCCATACCAATACTGGCCTGCTTTGTATTGCCTTCAGAACGTATAAGATGTCCTAGCATTAATGCTGCAACAGTAGGAAGTCCACCATATATAACCGTCCACATAAGATAGGCTTTGGTAGCTTTAAAGGTGGCATCAGTCCTAGCACCAATGGTATGAAGGATTGGTGTCATAAATATAAATAAAACCGCCATTATTACAAGAACTCCGGCTAAAGCACCATAAAAGGCAAAGGTTGAAGCCTTAGAGGCATTGTCCTTTTTATTTTGGCCAAGAGAACGGGAAATAAAACTGTTAGCACCAATGCCAAACAGATTGGCAACCATTGTAAGGCTCATAAAAAGTGGAAAACTAAGAGTAAGTGCAGCAATTTGGGACGGATCATTGGTTCGTCCTACAAAAAATGTATCTGCAAGATTATATACAAGTGCAACAAGCTGACTTAGAATCGTTGGAATGGCAAATTTTGCCACTGTTTTTGGAACTGAATTATTTTCAAACATAAAAAATACCTCGTAAAATCATTATGAAGTAGATTTTATAACAAATGTAAAAAAAAGTAAAGGAAAAGAGTGAATCCCAAGAAAGGAGTTAAGAAGGATTCACTCTTTATACAAACTTATAATGTATTCTATTGTTATTATAACATGAAAAATATTTTCTGTCAATCTAAGAAACAATAAAAGAATTGTCAGTTAAATTCCTTGCCTATTACATAAATTCCTAAATTCCTGCCGATAAATACATCGCCATCGCCAAGATTAAAAAAGCGCTCGATGTAATCAGCAATATTAGCATTAGGATAGTGATTGAAAAAAATTCTCACAAGGCTGTCACCAGTTAAAGGATAGTCTGCGAACATGTTATTATAAGGAGCATGACACTCAGAACATGCAGCAATTCTTGCTAGATCGAGACCGTTGTGATATGTAGTGTCTTTAACATCCGGATCATATTCATACTGTCCCAGATAGTATACTGTAAAAGCTTTATCGGTACTTACATTTGCAAAAAATGTGGTGTTGCTATAGTCAATAAAGTCAAGGTCAGGCTTCATCCATTCAGCGATAGATTTGCCTTCAATAATAATATTATTGTAATCTGTCATATGCATCCTCCATTCCTATAATATCTTAATATTATTGTAGTCCAAATTTGTTAAAATGTAAAGCTTGTTATATAAGAGAAATGTGTGGTAAAATAAGAAAAAAGTCAGGAGGAACAGATGATGATTTACAATACTTTTAAGGATAAAAAATTGTCTGCTTTAGGTATGGGGTGTATGAGGCTTCCGGTGTTAGACGGAGACAATTCTAAGATTGATATTGAAAAGAGTAAAGAAATGGTAGCATATGCCATTAAAGAGGGAATTAATTATTTTGATACAGCATGGGGATACCATGAAGGACAGTCAGAGATAGTTATTGGAGAGCTTTTAAAGGCTTATGATAGAGAAAGCTTTTATCTTGCTACTAAATTTCCAGGATATTCCCTTGATAATATGGATAAGGTAGAGGAAATTTTTGAAGCACAGCTAAAGAGATGTCAGACAGAATATTTTGATTTTTATTTGTTTCATAATGTATGTGAAAAAAATATTAATGAATATTTAGACCCTAAATATGGCATTTATGACTACCTTATGAAACAAAAAGAAAATGGTAGAATAAAGCATCTTGGTTTTTCAACTCATGGTAATCTTGATACTATGAAGAGATTTTTAGATGCTTATGGAAAAGATATGGAATTTTGTCAGATACAGTTAAACTGGTTAGATTACAGCTTCCAAAATGCAAAAGAAAAGGTTGAACTTTTAAATAGATACAATATTCCAGTGTGGGTTATGGAACCGGTAAGAGGTGGTTCTTTGGCGAAGCTTGTACCTATGTATGAGAAACGAATGAAAGCTTTACAGCCGGATTGGACAGCGCCAGAATGGGCATTTCGTTTTCTGCAGAATATAAAGGAAGTAACTGTAACCTTATCAGGTATGTCAAATTTTACACAGCTTAAAGAAAATATTGAAACATACAAGGAAAAGGTTGAACTGACAAAGGAAGAAACGGACACGCTTTTAAATATTGCAAAGGAAATGACTTCAAAGAATACCCTTCCATGTACAGGATGTCGTTATTGTACCTCTTATTGTCCGATGGAACTTGATATTCCGTGGTTTATAGAGCTTTATAACGAGCACATTTACTCTGGTGGCGGCTTTATAGCACCAATGGCATTAGAAGCCATAGAAGAAGATAAAAGACCATCTTCTTGTATTGGCTGTCAGGCCTGTGAAGCGGTTTGTCCACAAAATATTAAAATAAGTGAAATGATGGCAGATTTTGAAGCAAATGTGAGATGGGACTAATATATGAATAAAGCAAAAGAAATACTTATAGAAAATGGATTTACCTGCGTTATATACGGAAACGATAAGCAGTACACTTCTACAATGCGGGGAGTAAGGCCCTTGCTTAACTGGTATGAAGAAGGTATTAAGGTAAACGGATTTGCTGCGGCAGATAAGGTTGTTGGTAAGGCAACGGCATTTTTGTACCTGCTTCTTGAAATTGATTTATTGTATGCAAGGGTAATAAGTGAACCGGCCTTAGAATTGTTACAACAAAATAGTGTAAAGGTAGAATATGAAACCTTGACAAAAAATATAATAAACAGAAAAGGCGATGGTATTTGTCCCTTTGAAGAAGCTGTGTTAGGAGTGACAGAGCCACAGGAAGCTTATGATAAGATATGTCAAAGGATGAAAGAAATTTTATAATAAAATAATAATAATTTATAAAAATGTATCTTGTCACTTTTGGAAAAATAAAGTATGATAGAGTGAAGTGAGGTGTCGTGTTGTAATAGACCCTCACTTTTTAAATACTCTATGAAAAAAGGAATGTAAAAATGGATACGGTTTTAATGATTATTAAGCTTTTAGGTGGTCTTGCCATGTTCTTATACGGAATGGAAATCATGGGAGACGGATTGAAACAAGGTTCAGGAAATACTCTCAAGAAGGTATTGGGTAAATTAACTCATAATGTATTTTTGGGACTTTTAACAGGTGCACTTGTAACAGCAGTTATTCAAAGTTCAACTGCAACTATCGTATTAACAGTTGGTTTAATCGGCGCAGGAATCTTGAATCTTAAACAGGCGGTTAGTATTGTGCTTGGTGCTAATATTGGTACAACAGTTACAGCACAGATTATTCGTTTAATGGATATTGAATCTTCAAGTGGTTCAATACTTACATTTTTTAAGCCGGATACACTTGCACCAATAGCGCTTGTTATAGGTATTATCTGTGTAATGTTTATAAAAAAGGAGAGTAGTAAGAATGTAGGACTTATAGCATTAGGTTTTGGTATTCTTTTTATGGGTTTACTTGGCATGACAGATGCAGTAGAACCACTTTCAAGCTCAAAAGCATTTGCAGATATTCTTGCCCGTTTCTCAGATATGCCATTACTTGGTATTGTTACTGGTCTTGTAACTACAGTTATTGTACAGAGCTCATCTGCAATGGTAGGTATATTGCAGGCACTTTCATCTACAGGTGTTATGACATTTAATATTGTATATCCAATTATTATGGGTATTAATATAGGTACATGTGTAACTACAGCACTTGTGTGTTCAATTGGTTCTTCAAAGGATGCAAAACGTACAGGTGTAGTACATATAGTATTTAACATTATTGGAACAATTTTATTTATGATTATAATGGAAATCTTGCGTAAAGCAGGATTTATGCCAGAATTATGGGATGGTGTAGTTGACAGTGGTGTTATTGCTAACTTCCAGACTATATTTAATTTAGTGACAGCTGTTGCACTTTTGCCATTTACAGGACTTTTAGTGAAGTTTGCCTGTTTTATAGTTAAGGATGATGTTGAAGCTGAGGAGGTAAAGTATCCAGAGCTTACTGCCCTTGATAAAAAGCTTATGATGACACCGCCACTTGCACTTGCCGAGGTAACAAAGATAGCTATTCATATGGCAACTGTAGCGAAGGATAACTTTGAGCTTAGCCTAAAGCAATTTGAAGAATTTGATGCTGAAAGGTCAGAGATAATAAATGCAACTGAAGATAAATTAGATTGCTTTACTGATAGAACAGATAATTATTTAATTGAACTTTCGAGTCATATAAAAAATGCAGCAGACAAGCGTCACCATAATATGCTTATGCAATGTATAAGTGATATCGAAAGAATTGGTGATTATGCTACTAACTTTGATGAACTTGCAAAGAAAAAAGTAGATACAGAGGTAAGCTTCTCAGAAACTGCAATAAAGGAATTTGAGATAATAAAGGATGCTGTAAGTGAGATTATAAGACTTGCCATTGAAGCAATGACAGAAGAAAATGACTATGTAGCAAGACGAATTGAGCCATTAGAAGAAGTTATTGACGATATGGTATTACTTCTTAAGAATCGTCATAGAGACCGTTTATGTCAAGGTATTTGCTCAATTAACGGTGGACTTATATTTATGGAAATGTTAACTTACTTAGAGCGTACAGCTGACCAGTGTTCAAGCATAGCAATGTTACTTTTAGGTAAGAATAACGATGAAATTTCACAAAATCATCATTTATATATGCAAGAGCTTCATGCTTCTGCAGACCAGTCATATTTAGCGGAGCAGGAAAACAGAAAAGAGCAGTATTTAGTGCCGCTTAAGAGAATGGGATAGTAAATATTATGAAAGTATTATGGATAGGTAACAGTCATACATTTTTTCACGATATGCCACAGCTTACGGCATTGTTGTATGAAGCAGGAACAAAAGAAACTTTAGAGGTAACTATGTTAACACAGCCTGGAAAGGACTGGGAATGGCATATAGAACAGTATTTTGAGATTCGTTTTGCCCTAAAATACGGACATTATGACTACTGCATATTACAGCAGGTTGCACATCCATTTCCAGGTAAGGAGCCTACCTTTAAGCATGGAAAACAGCTTATTGATATGTGCAGAGAGGCAGGAACAAAGCCTGTAATAACTACAACCTGGGCAAAGAAGGCAGAACCGGAAAATCAGCAGATAATGATAGATACATATAAGGAGCTTGCAGTACAAAATAAGGTATTGCTTTCGCCAGTGGGTGAGGTATGGCAGACAGTGCAAATGAGATATCCAGATATAGATTTGTATCACAAGGATGGAGCACACGCATCACCTTATGGCGCATATTTAAATGCGTGCTGCCATTATCGTGCATTAACGGCTAAGGCTTGTATGGGACTTCCAAACATAGGCAAAAACTATATAAAGGATATCAACCAGGAGAGAATTCGTTATCAGGCAGCAGGGATAGCTGATGATGTGGATGTAGAACTTGATATGGATATATGTACTAGGATACAAGAGATTGTGGATGAGATATATGAAAAAAATTAAAAAGATAATAGCAGTAATGCTTATATGTATTTTAGCAGGCAATGTATTAACAGCTTGTGACAATGTTATTGACGACAGACATAGAACTAAAAAAGAGGCGCAGGATATAGCAAAAGAAGTAGTTGGCGAAGATGTTACATATGTAGAAACTATAGAATATGAGGATGATAAAAAAGTCGTATACATATTCAAGGATTCAAGAGAACACAAATTTGCTATAATAAGTACTTTGATTCAGCAAAGTATAGATGACGGTGCTACTTTTGGACCTGATTATTGTCGTGTTACAGATTCATATCCATCTGGAGTGTTTGTGGCTCACAAGGATGAGATTAAGGATATCTTAAAAAAATATCAGCTGGATGAATTTTTAAGCAATACAAGACCTTTTGATGTAGACATTTCAAAGGGCGAGGGTGTTGTTGGAGCATCTATAGACATACGAGTAGATATAGGAGCATTTAAGGACAATTATGAAAAAAATGCTGACATCCTAAAACGTGTTGCCGCAGCAGGTGCCGAGATAGATGCACTTTTAGCACTAAAATATAATGGTACTAATATGGATGTAGCCTATAAAGGTGGATATTCGTATGACAACTATGGTGTTGGCATAGGAATACTTCTTACATATGTGGAAGACAGAGTGGCATCAGATGGTAAAAATATAAAAAGATATGATACAGCTAATTTTAAAATTTCCATATCTGATGATACAAGGTGGACAGAAGAAAAATTGTATCAACATTTAAAGGAACAATTAGACGTAGCAATTGAAGGAAAATGACAGATTGTAAAGCCCTCACCTTAGTTAACGGTGGGGGTTTAATATTTTATCCATAATCCAAATTATAATATGGTATTGAAAGGTAACAGAATGAAGAAAAATGATATTGTAATTAAGCTTGCCACAAAAGAAAATGTAGATGAAATACATAGTCTTATGCAAGAAGTTTATAATAAGCTAGAGGATAAAACTCTATATGTGTGTGATGATTTGGAATATGTAAAAAATCATATACAAGGCAAGGGTTTTACTGTAATTGCCTGCAATGATAAATCAAAAATAATAGGCAGCTTTATTTTTAGATTTCCGATGGATTCTGAAGATAATCTTGGAAGAGATATTGGACTAGAGAAAGAAAAGCTAGGGCAGGTTGTTCATATGGAATCAGTAGTAGTTCTGTCACAATATCGAGGAAACGGTTTGCAACAGGCTATGTTAAAATATGGGGAAGAGCTTATAGATAAAGCAAAATACAAATATTTTATGGCAACAGTATCACCAAATAATCCGGGCAGTTACAAATCCCTTGAAAAATGTGGATATAAAATGATACTGGCAAAAGAAAAATATAATGGCTTAGAGAGAAGAATTTATTTAAAAGAAGTATAAAATAATATCAATGAGTGGTAATATATTGAAAAATATGTTAAAATTATCGTAAATATAAAATTGGGACGTGGAAAAATGGAAAAAAAATATAGTAAGCTACAGTTGATAAAGGAAGATTCTAAACGAATAGATGCCAAATCCTTAATAATGTGCTGTATGATATTGGTGGGTGTTGCAATATCCATGTGTATTATTAATGTCATTGTTAAGTCATGGATTATGGCATTTATAACCGGTGGCATAGGATTATGGATTTTACTTACATTGGCTGTATATACATATTTAAGAAAAAAAGAATTGATAATAATCAGCATTTTAAGTGCTGGTTATGTTGTGATGACTTATTTTTTGGTGAGCGGCGGAGAAAATGGATTTAGCATTATGTGGCTTTTATTAGTACCTCCGACTGTGACATATTTCTTTAGCTTGTATTATGGTGGCGGCGTTAGTATATTACTTGGTCTGACAGTAATTATTTATATGTGGACACCACTTAATACGATGTTCTTTCAATATTCTGATACATATCAGTTAAGATTCCCAATAATATATGCATTTGATCTTTTGCTGGCATTAGTGATTCAGTATAGAATGATGAATTTTAGAAATGAGCAAAATGAACTTATAGAAAATGCCAAGAAGGCAAATAGAACTAAGGGCGATTTCCTGGCAAATATGAGCCATGAGATTAGAACGCCTATGAATGCCATTGTCGGTATGTGCGAATTAATTTTAAGAGAAGACGATATTAGTGAAAATGTAAGGGATAAATGCTTCAACATCCAAAGTTCTAGTAGAAGCCTTTTGTCCATAATTAATGATATTCTTGACTTTTCTAAGATTGAATCAGGTAAGATGGAGATAATTGAATCAAAATTCAATATAGCCTCCTTGTTAAATGATGTTATAAATATGACAGTCACAAGAAAAGGTGACAAAAAGATAGAAATAATGGTAGATGCAGACCCGAATATTCCTTGTGGTCTTATAGGTGATGAGGTACGTATAAGACAGGTTATTATTAATCTTATGACAAATGCGGTTAAATTTACAAATTCAGGAGTGGTGCTTCTTAAGGTTTCTCAGACAAAGCAAAGCTATGGAATTAATCTTAAGGTAGTAGTTGAAGATTCGGGCATAGGAATTACTGAGGAAAATCTTGAAAAGCTGTTTGAAAGTTTCCAACAGGTGGATACAAGAAAAAATAGAGAAATTGAAGGTACAGGCCTTGGTCTTGCCATATGTAAGCGCCTTGTAACACAAATGGGTGGTTATATAAATGTATCCAGTGAATATGGTAAGGGCTCCACATTTAGCTTTGTCATACCACTTAAAGTTTGTGATGACAAACCATTTATCAGCGTGAAAAAGGCAGATGAGTACAAGGTGGGAGCGTATATTGAACTTGATAAATTTGATACAGTAGTGTTAGAACAAAAATATAAAGATTTAATGCTGGCAATTAGTACCCAGCTAAAGGTTGATTTTGAACATACAGGAAATATCAAGCGCCTTAAACAGCTTATAGAAAATGGACTTACACATTGCTTTATTGGTAAAGAAGAATATTTAAAACACAAAGAGTATTTCAATGAAGTGGCTAATAAGATTTCATTAATAATTGTTCAGGATCATATTGATTCAGTTGAGGTAAACAGCAATATCAGATGTATTTACAAACCATTTTATACAATGTCTGTGGCTCTTGCCCTTAACAATGAGAGTATATATAACCAGCTTAACGGTCATACAGGTGCATCAATATCATTTTCAGCGCCTAAGGCAAGAGTTCTTATTGTTGACGATAACTCTGTTAATCTTAAGGTGGCAGCAGGACTTATGCAACCATATCATATGCAGATTATGACAGTTGACAGCGGTAGAGCAGCAATATCAATGCTACGTTCCAAGGATATAGATTTGGTGCTTATGGATCATATGATGCCCGGTATGGATGGCGTTGAGGCAACCGGAATTATTAGAAATATGCCGGGAGATTATTATAAAAAGCTTCCGATTATTGCACTTACGGCAAATGCTGTAAATGGCGTAAGAGAAATGTTTATAAATGCCGGATTTAACGATTTTATTGCAAAACCAATAGAACTTAATGTTCTTGACAGAGTTATTAAAAACTGGTTGCCTAAGGAATACCTATTGCCACCGACAGAAGAAAAAAATAAGGCTTCAAATAGTGGAGCTAACATAAAGGATGGCGAACATATTTTAATGTCCTTAGGTATAAAATATGCCGGCGGAAATGAAGAAGCCTATTATGAAATCCTTGATATGTATGTACGCAAAGGTGGAGAGAAAAAAGACCTTATTAACCAATATTGTAAAGAAAAAGATTGGAAAAATTATATAATAGAGGTTCATGCATTAAAGAGCACTTCTCAAAGTATAGGAGCCGGTAAATTATCAGAGCTGGCAAAACGCCTTGAACTTGCAGGAAAATCAGGAGATTATTCAGTGATTGAAGCCGAAAATGCAGAGCTTAGCAAGCTGTATGAGCTAGTTTTAGAAGAAGGCTTTAAAATGCTTGATGCCGTAAAGCCACAAGAGAACGAAGAAACAGCAGTAGAGCTGAAAGAAATAGGAAAAGAGCTACTAGTTGAATATTTGTCAAAGCTAGAAAGCTACTGCTTAGATTTTGACAGTGATGAAGTTCTTAATGTGGTTAAAGAAGCAAGCGCATATTCTTATAATGGACAGGAAATAAAGACATATCTTGAAAAAGTAGCTGAATATGCAAATGATTTTGAATACGACAGTGCGGTAGAAGAGCTTAACAAAATACGGGCACATTTTGAACTGGTCTAGAAAAGGAGATAATATGGCGGATAAGAGAATATGTATAACCACCGACTGTGCATGTGATTTAACATCAGACATGCTAAAAACATATAATATAGACCTTATGTATTTTTACATAACTACAGAAACCGGAAGATTTAGAGATGTAGATGAGATAACCTCGAGAAATATATTTGAGTATTTGCAGGATGAAAGAAAACGAACAACAACCAAAGCACCACCTACAGAAGAATTTAGGGAATTCTTTGAACGAAAGCTTGAAAAATATGATGAAGTAATACATATTACCATAAGTTCAAAAATCAGTATGAGTATGAAAAATTCTACACAAGCAGTAGAACAAATGGGTGAAGCCGGTAAAAGAATACACATTTTTGATTCTAGACACTTGTCATCAGGACTGGGACTTATTGTATTAAAAGGCGCACAAATGCTTGTAAAGGGTCATTCTTCACAAGAGATAATTGAAGAACTTACCAAGCTTAGAGAAATGGTTTCGACCACATTTATGGCAAATAATGCAGACTATTTATACATTAACAATAAGGTGAGCAAAAATGTAAAGCTTATCTGTAGCGTCTTTAACATCCATCCGGTGCTTAAGATGCAGGATGGCTACTTAAAGCTTAAATCAATACAGATAGGCAATTACGAAAAAAGTGCCATACGTTACATAAAAAAAGAACTGAAAAATGCTGAAAAAATAGATAAGGAAAAATTGTTTATCACACATTCCGGCTGCAGTGTAAATGACATTAAGCTGATAAAAAAAGAAGTGGAAAAATACATAAACTTTGAAAATGTGTGGGTTACAAAAGCATCTGCAACCATTTCAGGTAATAGTGGACCAAGAACCTTTGGTGTACTATTTGCAAGAAAATAACAGAAAGGAAGAAAAAAATGAAGCACATATTAATAGTTGATGATAATAAGATGAACCTTGTTTCTGCAAAAAATGCAATTGCAGATATATATAAGATAACCGCAGTAACCTCAGGTGCTCAGGCACTGAAATTTCTCGAAAAAAACAGACCGGACCTTATCCTGCTGGACATAAATATGCCGGAAATGGACGGCTTTGAAGTAATGAACATAATTCAAAATGACGACGCAATCAATAGCATTCCGATTATATTTTTAACAGCAGACAACGATGCCGATACAGAAAGCAAATGTCTTGAGGCAGGAGCTATGGACTTTATCGCAAAACCATTTGCACCAATGGTAATGCGTTCAAGAATAAGTAGAATTCTTGAACTTGAGGACCTAAGAATGAGCCTTTCTAATCGTCTCGACGAGAAAATAAAGGAAGTATCAGACATTAAGAGTAAATCCCTACAGGATGCCCTTACAGGCCTTTGGAACCGCGCTTATACCGAAGAAAAGGTTGGAGAAATGATAAAGAACGGCGTAAAAGGCGCCCTATTTATGATAGATATGGATAACTTTAAAGCAATCAATGACAACTATGGTCATATAGCCGGCGACCACACTCTTAAAATGTTTGCCGACACCTTAAGAAAATATGCCTACGAGGATGATGTCATTTGTCGTATCGGTGGTGATGAATTTATGACCTTCGTAGTTGGCGAAAATTCAAAGACCATACTTGGTAACCATGCCGCAAACATCATATCAGATATGTGTGACAATCTTGACAAATGCAAATTTGAAACAAACTCTTCCGTTTCAGTTGGTATAGCTCAATTTCCAGGCGACGGAACAGACTTTAAGTCTTTATACAATGCTGCAGATAAGGCCTTATACTATGTTAAGCAAAATGGTAAGAATTCATATCATTTTTATAGCGACCAAAGTGCCGCTGAAACAGAGCGTGCAAGCAAAAATGTAGACCTTGGCTACCTTCGCGACATTATGAAGCGAACAGATGCAGGTAAGGGCTCATATATGATGGATTTTGACAATTTCCACCACGTATACAACTTTATCAGAAGAATTGTAGAACGAAGCAACAGAGAAGTTCAGACACTGCTCTTTACCCTTCAGACAGAAAATAACTACAATGAGGATCCAAATGAAATAGAAAAGGCAGTAGAACTCTTAGAATGTGCAGTATTCACATCCCTAAGAAGAGTAGACGTATCCACACGTTACTCAAGTCGCCAGATAATAGTAATACTATTTGATTCCAACGAAGAAAACGGCAGCCTTGTTGCCAATCGAATAATGGACTGCTACAAAGGCTTGTATGACGGACCATTAAGCTTTGAGTACGACATTGTAAAGATGGAAGGCAATGGAGTTGTAAGAAAAGAATAATACAGTGTAATTGTGGTATAGTTTTTGTACCAGTAGGTTATGAGACAGAAAACATATAGAAGAGCAAGAAGAAAAAGTGAAGCACCACCCATTTATCGGGTGGTGCTAATTATATTATTACGACTGAGCTTTTAGCATACGTGCATAGAGTCCATCAAGTTCCATAAGCTGTGAGTGAGTTCCCTGTTCCTTAATCTCGCCTTCGTGAACGACCAAAATCAAATCAGCATTTTTAATGGTCGAAAGTCTGTGAGCAATAGCAATGATGGTACGTTTGCCGGCCATATTGTTAATAGCCTGCTGAATCTGACGTTCAGTCTGAACATCCACCGAAGCAGTTGCTTCGTCCAAAATAATAATTGGCGACTGGCGAAGAATTGCTCTGGCGATGGCAACACGCTGTTTTTGCCCGCCTGAGAGGCGAAGCCCACGCTCACCAACCTGAGTTTCATATTGGTCAGGCATATTAAGAATGTCTTCGTGTATATTTGCCGCTTTGGCAGCAACATCCTAGGGATATATGATGAGTTTATTCATATTCAGGAAAAGGCAGAGATTGGAGAATAGGTGTGGGAGAGAGGCAGAGCCAGGTAGGAGGCTTTGAGAGAAAAATGAATAATAGACATAAATATTGACAAAACTAATATAAATATGGTACGGTATATATGGAGGTGAGACTATGTTGAAATCTTACTTATTAGAGAATTATGGATATAACGAACCAATCTTTTTAAATGATTTGAAAATAGAAGAATTATCTGAGAATGCAGTACGCCAGTCGGTAAAGAGACTTGTGGCAAATGGTTTTCTGGAAAGGTATGATAATGGTATCTATTATATACCCAAACAGGGTGGATTACTGGGTAAAAGTTATCTCGATCCGTTTCTTGTTATTATGCGCAAATATGTGAGAAGTAAATCAGAAACATTTGGTTATGTGACCGGAATATCATTTGTAAACCAGCTTGGATTGACGACACAAATGCCGGCGATAATTGAGATCGTTACGAATAAGGAAGCTACTAATGGACGTACAATTACAGTAGGCAGTCAGAAGGTTAGAATTAAAAAAGCAGCGGTTGCTGTTTCAGAAAACAATGCGGAACTTTTGCAGCTTTTGGATGGTATTGGTCAGGCTGAAAAGTATACGGAACTATCGATGGAAGAGACCATAGATATAATGCGGACTTATGTAAAAAAGAAACGTTTTACGAAGGAACAACTATCAGAGGTTACATCTGCAATTACCGGTATGACGGCAAAGAAAATGATCGAGTGGGGAGTAGTTTATGAGATTATATCGTGATAAGAAAGAAGTTTACAATAGGCTTTTCTGCTATGGAGCGGATTGAAGATAGATTATGAACAGTGTAATGTGAGATGGATTATATAACAATAAGTAAAATTCTCCTGCTGAAGACCATAAAAAGTATGATGCAGGAGAATTTTTTAAAATAGGTATTGACATTCGTTGGGTAATACCTCTAGTATGAAGGTATACTTAGATAAGGAGGTAATATAAAGTGGCGAATAAAGTGCTTAGTATTAAAATGGATGAAAAGGATATTGAGAAATTGAGAAAATATTATGATGCGCTTATTACGGCGGGATTTTTGTCATCGAAGACGATGTCTTTAAATGCATTCTATAAACATTTATTATTAGATTATTTAGAAGATGATGTAACAAGGGCGTTTGAGGTATTTTCAGATTATGCAATATCTCCAAGATGTATTAATCCTATAAAATTGGATGAAAATGAAAGTTTGATGATAATGAATACTTACAATTTTGACCCAGATATGTTTAAAGCTTATAAAATGTGCGTAAAGGAAACGATAAATAAAAGTGTTGCTAAGATGAAAGAAAATGCTGAAATGTTCAATGAGGTAGTAAAATCACATATAGTTGTAACAAATGGTTGGATGTATGAAATGGAGTGTATTTCATATATGGAAATGAGCGAAAATAATGAGTCGTTTTGGCAGAATAAAGCATTTGAAACTATTGATTTACAGGAGAAAAATTCTATGGAAAAACAAATGGATGAAGAGATATTGATGATAGAAGAATCATCAATATCAGAGGAATTGAAACAAAAGCTTATTGACCAAATAAAAGAGTATGATAACAAAAGAAAGCATAATTATAATATTATGCATGGAAAAAGACTTGAAAAATAGATAGCTTGGGAGGATAATATGTATAGGATAATGAAGGTGCTTAGTGTATTAATACGACAATTCTATATTCCTAATCCATTTAAAGTGTTGGGAGATGGCTTGATAATGAATATTGGAGAGGTACCAATAATGATTCAGCCAGAGATGTTAAATTGGATAGCAGAGCCGTTCGTGCATTGTGTGACGTTTGGGGTTGTGGGGATGTATTATGATGAGGGAAGTGCTCCGGTACTAGGGAGTTTACTTTATTTGTTGTTTTATTGTGTACATACTTTTTTGTTATGGTTGATGTCATTGTGCGGATTTGCTATATGGGCAGTGGTGATTATATTAGTGATATATGTGGGCTGCCTTGGTATGGTGTCAAGGTTTTGTATTAGAAAAAATGTATTGTAGGAGGAAAATTATGCAAAAATTTGAAGCTGAGTTTGAAGAATTTTGTAAGACGCCGGGATTTGAGGATTCTGGAAAAGCAAGATCATATGTGAGGGCAATTCGTTATTTATGTGATTATATGGATATATTAGAAATAGATGATGAAGCTATTGAAAAGATAAAGTCGGTAGAGAATAGTGTTAAAGATAAAAATTCGACGTTTTATTGCGGGCTATTAGAGTTTTTAAAATGTCGTAGACAGAGATCATATTTAGAAAATGGGTTTATAAGTGCTGCTCTAAATTGTCTTTTTGATTATAAAAAAGTATGATTTGTTTGTAATATTTAATAGATTAAAGGTTAAAAGCATTTTGATGATTCGAGAGTATTGTTAAAGTGCTTTTTTAGTTAGAAAGTAATTTTGTAGCACATATATTTACTACGTTTTCAAAATGTAGTAAATATATGTTGACAATGTGTTGGGAATATTGTAGGATTATAGTAGGAGGTGTCGAATTATGGAAACTAAGAGAGAAAAATTTGTAAGATTAGCGGAGAAGAGAATGGATAATATTCTCAAAGGAATAGAGCTGATGGGTAATTTGGCTAACAGTAATAACTACGAGTATACACAGGAAGATTTGAATAAAATAATTAAGACATTGAAAAGTGCAGTTTCAGATTTGGAGCATACATATAATGCATCAAGTGGTGTGAAAAAGTTTAAATTATAGTATACGGAGGATGCGGCTATGAATATAGGTTGGTATTTTAGTGATGACTTAAGTCCATCAGATGAATTGGTAGATAAGTTTGCTGATTCTAAGTTTGGAATTGACAGGTGGAGTTCGTTTGCTAGAGAAATAATTCAGAATTCGTTGGATGCGCAGGATGATGAATCAAAGCCAGTAGAAGTGATTTTTGATTTGAATAAGGAGCTTAGTATATCGGATATTCCTGGGTGTAATAGGACGAAGGAAATATTAGAAAAATGTATGAAAGCAGCTACGAATAAGCAAACTAAAGGTTCTTATAAAGTGGGTCTTGATGTATTGGACAAAGAGAAGATATATTGCTTGAAAATATCGGATAAAAACACAAAGGGTGTAAAAACGGGTAGAGAAGAAGCATGGGGAGCATTTGTATTTGATGAGGGCAAATCAATCAAACAAAGACCAGGGTCAGCAGGAAGTCATGGTGTAGGTAAAAAAGTTCCGTTTATAATTAGTTCATGTAATACGGTTTTTTATGCAACAAAGAACAAATATAGTGTTGGAGATGATGAATATAGTGATTGTCTTTTACAAGGCAAAACTACACTTATAAGTTGGACTGATAATGATGGTAAACGTAAGAATAGCAAGGGCTGGTATGGTGTGATTGATGAAAGTGCAGACCCTAAAAATAGAGTAAATCCAATCGTAGCGAGTAATGATAACGATATTAATCCTTATTTTATTAGGAAGGATGATTATGGAACAGATGTAATTATTGTTGGCGTAAATATATATGACAATGAAGCAGATGTAACGGCGTCAATAATTAGCGCAGTTTTGGAGAACTTTTTTGTGGCTATTCTTAATGAAAATTTGGTTGTTAAGGTTCTGGATGAAGTTATAAATAAAGCAAGTTTTGAGAAGATGTTTAGAAAGTATTACAGAACTCAAAGTGAGACAAAGAACGGTTTAGAAGGCTGTCTTAGAGTATATCAGGGTGAAGCAGATAAGAGTCATAAGATATACGATAAGAATGCCAATTGCTTGGGGCGTATTGATATATATTTTGGATTAGGTAATGAGCATAACAAAAAGTATTATACAATTGTAAGAAGCCATGGTATGAGAATAACTGATTATAGGTTGAATAAAGCGGGACAACCATATACTGCGGTTGTGTATATTGATGGTAAGGAGTTGAATGAGTTGTTGGCATCTTTAGAAAATGCCGCTCACGACTCGTTCGTTACCAAAGATGAAAATATGGAGATAAATAGAGATGCAGTTTACGCATTGGAACAAATAAAGAATGTAGTCAGTGAATATATACTTGAAATGACAAGTATAAATGAAAAAGAAGGTCAAACTATAGATGGTTTAAGTAATATTATTACAATACCAGGTGTAATTGCTTCAGTAAAAAAGAAAAACTCTACACCAGTTGTCAAGCGGGCAGGTGTTTCTACTAAAGGTAAAGGTAGCAAAAGTAAAGACTACACAGAAGGAAAAGCTGGCTATGGAGAAACTGATGAAAAGAAGAAAAGAAAGCAGGGGAAGAATAAACCAGCGAAAAAAGGTGGTCAACTCGATAGCGTGTTATATGAAGATTTCCTTATTGAGCCAGTGTTTATAAAAGGAAATAAAGAATATTTGTTGAGATTTGCTGTTAACGAAGATATTAAAAATGCTGAACTGAAGTTTATGTCAGTGAATTCAGAAGGAAAGGAAGATGATACCGTTTGTGATTTTCTTTTAAGTGTTAACATTGGAACTACTAGACGTAAAGTTGTAAATGGAAAGGTTAATAATATATCTTTGAAACAGGGAGAAATTAATACAGTTACGCTTAATCTTAATAGAGATATTACATATCAATTAAGTGCCGAATTGTATAAGAAGGGAGATGTGGCTAATGAGTAAATATCCATATCCAGTATTGAATGATGAAGGTTCATCTTATAAGGAAGGCGTTGTTTTTGAAATTACATATGTTCGTAATAGCTTTATGGGCGAAAAGATGATATTTGAGCTAGATGTTAATATGAACTCAGAATGTTTGAAAACATTGATATTAGAGAACAGAGCAAAGATGTATGCTAAACTGCAATCAAATATTTTTGCTTTTTTGGTGCCAATTGATGTAGTAGAGGGTAAATGCTATATAGATGTTGAGGTTAGTAAAATACAGGCGAATGATACATTGAGATTTGTTGCTTATGTTTTGGCTAATGAAGACATTGAATTGGCTTATCATGAAGAAATGTTAGATATATATCAAGGTGATTACATTGCAAAAGTCAGGAAAAAGGACGTATTAGCAAAGTCTAACGAGGAAACATTGTCATATAATTCCAGCAATAATGATTTCATTAAATTTAGTGTTATGGACGAGCTGTCAGGTAATGGGTATTGTATAAAAATAAATGAAAACTTTATTAATGTATGTGTTGGGCCTGAATTTAATGGAGCATATGGAATTGTAAAAAACAATAAGAAAGAAGTATGTAATGTGTTTGATAGTCATCTTGTGTTTGAAGTATTTGTTTTTGCCTTAGTTGAGTTTGTACAAGAATATGAAGATTCTAAAAACAAAGAGGTGTATTTATTGTTTGAACAGATATTTATGCAGACTAGTGGATATAAAGATATGGCGTCTTTTATTACTAATGTAATGGATGATGGTAAGATTGATATGGCACAAATATATGAAGTTGCACACAAGATGGTGAATAATCAAATAGAAAATTCGATTATAGCTGTTAGCAAAATGGAGGTGTAACTTTATGGAAGTATATTTGAAAAGAGTAAAGCGTACAGAGTTTGATGAACTAATGAAAACTGTGACAGACAGGTTTGTTCAAACAAAATGTATTGAACTTTCTGATGAAGAATTAGAAAGCGTTTCAGAAAATGTTGTAGTGAACGGCAAATTGATCAGGTTTTCATATAACCCAAATGAGTATATGAATATTGTGAACAGCGAATTGCAAACATATGAAAAACTTGCCAAAATTGGAATGAAATTACATAAAGATAGCAAAGATATAGATGGTACAATTATTCCCACAAATATAATGTATGAGAAGGAAGTATGGACATATCTTAGTTTTAAGATCTTTGCGGATGTTGTAAAGAAATTGCGACTGGATGATGATGATAAAATGAATGTGGATAAAATTGAACGATTTTATTTTAATGTAAGAACTCGTTCAAGAACAGGATTGCTATTTGTTTGGAGTATGATTGATATATTAGGCTCTGAAGACGAAGAAGAAATATCAAGAGTGGCATTTCATTTTATAGATCCAGTAAAGGCCATTTATGAAAGAGCAATGTCAAGAAATCCGATTATATTAAGAGCGTTTGTCGAATCTATTATAAAAAATGGATGTGATGCGCGAATTAAAAATGCAAAGTATAAAACAAAGGTTCCCAAAAATATTAGTTGTTTTGCCAGAATAAGTATATTAGATGCGTATGAGTATAGTGAATTGGTAGATACAATAACATTTCAAATTAAAGAGGTCTTGAACACTGTGTAGTGTGCTTGATACATAACGAGGAAGAGGTTTTGTTGCTAAATGTGACAAAACCTTTTTACTATATCTGGACAATTTGTTATAATAGAAATATATGTATTAGGAGGGTTTCGATGAATAACGCAGATTATGGATTAAGCTTACAAAAATTGATATGTAGTGAATATGGATTGGAGATTAATGATTGGGCAGCAGCTCAATTTGAGTCAAATTATAATGAAGATTATAAGGACGAATTGCAACCGGTAATTACTACTATATTTGAAATGGTAAAGTCAAGACCGACACATTTGCTTACATACACGCAGGAATTAATTAAAAGTAAACAAACGACATCGCCACATAATTTTTTGTTAGATAATGGTAAGACATTGTCTATAAGGACAACAAAGACAAGTGATAAAGTGGCTCCTAGAACAGTAGGACAAGCTGGTTTTCCGGTTCTAAATGAATATTTTGCAGAAATTTATGGTGCAAAAATTGAGAATCAAACAGATGTTAGGAAAATGATTATAGAGCATATCCATGAAGTTATGCCAGTGTTTATTGAGAATTTGTTTCAGTCTGATTATACCGTTCTTATATCAAGAAAGAATTTGAAGAATATACAAGTGATCAAAGCAGAAGAGTTGGCGAATTATTCGTTTGATAGAACGGATTTTAGTTTTACGCGAGGTATTGATACTTGGGTAGAGAGCACAACATTAAAATACAAGGGTATATCAATTGCAGAGATTCAAACACACAAAGAACGTTCTTTTAAGTTTAGATTTATCATTTCAAGCATTCCTGAGTGGTTTAGGCAAGTAAAAGAAACTAATGAGACATTAGGAATGTCTGCTGAAGGAGCAATATGTGATTATTTTGACTTAGAGAAACCTTCAAGTTTTACTGGACGTGTTCTCAAATCGTATGTAGAAAGATTGCTTCCGGTAATTGATAAAGCATTTAATAATATGCCTAAGGCTATAAAACATAGTGGATCAACACCTGGCGAAAGAGGTGAGCAGAGCAAATGTTCATATGATTTTATTCTTGAGGGTGAGAAAACATTGTCGTTGAAAACAAATAAAGGTAAAATGGTGTGCCCGCCAGAGGTAGGACAACCAGGCTCAAAGACGTGCTTATTATATTTTTCAAAGTTTTTGGAAGAAGGAATTCAGGAGGTAAGTAGAGAATCATTCAAGAAGATGGTGCTTGCTAATATAGAAAAAATAATGCCCATCTATGTGGAACATTTATTTGATTCAGATTGGTTATTGTGGATATATGAGATCAAAAATAAGTTTGAATATATAGCTATAAGCAAAAACGACATAAAAGAATTTGTATGGGAAAGAGAGCGATTTTCTTTTACAAAGAACTCGTTAGAAGAATGGAATGAGAGTAACACTGTTAAGTATGACGGCATTAGTATAGGTGAGTTTCAAGTGCATCAAAACAGGAATTGTTACAAGTTTAGATTTAATATGCAGAATTTATTGAGACTAATATTGAAATAATATCAGAAAGTGATTGACAAGCAAGAATGTATCATGTAAACTGGACATATAAACATGTAAAGTAGACAAACACTTGTTCTAGAGGAGCGTTATTATGTCAAAGTATTATACTATTCAAGAAATTGCAGATAAGACAGGGAAAAGCCAGAAAACAATAAGGAGGCATATTGCTGCAAAGAAGCTTATTGCTACAAGAATTCAGAATAAATGGAGAATTGTTCCAGAGGACTATGATAGATGGATTGAATCGGGAGATTGTGAAGAGGATAATGATAGAGAAACATTTGCGATAATGGGAAGTAATACATCGAATGTTTACAATGATAATGTCAATTGGGTGGATGTAGAAGAGAAATGCACAAAGGATAAGTATAACGGATGGAAGCATTCCAAAGCAAGAAATGGATACAATTTTGTTGATCTTTTTTCAGGTGCAGGAGGATTGAGCTGTGGGCTTACTATGGCTGGATTTACACCAGTTGCATCTGTAGAAATTATGCCCCAAGCTGTTGAAACATATAAGTATAATTTTGTTCAGAAAAAGAAATTTAAAGAAGATGTAGAAACTAGAGATATAACAACAGATGAGGCAAAAGAAGCACTTTATGCAAGTATTGGTGACAGACATATTCATTTGTTGGTGGGTGGTTTCCCATGTCAAGGTTTTAGCTTAGCTGGTAATAGAGTTGTTACTGATGAACGAAATAGCCTATACCGTGAAATGTTAAAAATAGTTGCTCATATAAAACCAGAGTATATTGTTATGGAGAATGTTGAAGGTCTCCGTTCTATGCTAAATGGAAAAATAGAGGAAAAGATTATCAGCGATTATAAGAAGATTGGTTATGAGATAAATGTTACAGTTCTTAATAGTGCGGATTACGGTGTGGCTCAAACAAGAAGAAGAGTGATTTTTGTAGGTAATCGGATTGGTGGAACTAATTACCATCCTAAGCCATTTATGGAGACATATAAAACACTGGGTGAAGAAATAGAAAGATTTATGAATCTTGATGAAGATAAGAGCATTAACCATATTTTTAGTAGGCATACAGAGGAAATGAAGCAAAGAATATCTTCAGTTCCTGAAGGAATGAGTTTATATGGAAATTATTCAGATGCTTGGAAAAAGTCTCCGTGGGATAAGCCTTCGTGTACAGTAAAAGAGAATCATGGAGGTGTAAATCTTCATCCTAAATTACCACGTGTACTTACACCAAGAGAATTAGCTGCATTACAGTCTTTTCCAGATGATTTTATATTTAAGGGAACGAAGAAATGGCAATTGGTACAAATAGGTAATGCTGTACCTCCGTTATTGGGTAGAGCAATAGGTTTGGCTGTTGAGTATGCGTTGAAGGAGAATGAAATATAGGTAGTAGTTGGATTAAGTAATAGGAATAATGTTTGAAGGAGAGCACAATATGCTAGATCAATTTTATAAGTATTTAGTAGAACAAGGTTTTTCGGAGTATACAAAATCTGGAAGAAAGAGTACAGTGTATAGTTATTGTAATAGAATCGAATTAGTTTGTAAAAATGAAGACATAACAATAGTACAGTTAGCTAAAGAAATTCATTATATTATACCGAAGTATGATTATGGTGGTATTTATGAAGATATAGGAATGCGATCGAATAAGATATGTATTAATGCATTAAAAACGTTTGCTAACTTTGTTAATTTGAAATAGACAGATTAATTAAATATCATACCGATGAGGTTACAATGTAATTTCGTCGGTATTTTTATGTTCTTTACTTTCAATTGGTTGTATGCTATAATTTTATTACCAAAAAGGTAACAAAATAAAGAGGTGTCTAACCGTTATGAATAACATAAAAGAATACAAAGATATTGTGGCATTTCATCCAGGATACTATATTGCGGATATTATTGAAGATATGGAAATGAGTCAAGCAGAGTTTGCTACAAGAATGGGAACAACTGCCAAAACACTTAGCTACTTGTTAAATGGTCAAGCAAATATTTCCAATGATTTAGCAAAGAAATTGTCCGTTATGTTAGGAACTAGTGTGGATGTGTGGTTGAATTTGCAAAGCAGTTATGATCAAAAGTTGATAGAGATTCAACAAGCTAAAGATTTTGATGAACAAGAAGAAGTTGTAAAGGTTATAGATTATACTTATTTTGTTGAAGTGGTAGGGTTGCCACTTACAAAAAATGTTAGAGAAAAGGTTTCAAATTTGTGCAGATATTTTAAAATTGCAGATTTGCGCATTATGTTAGAACAGGATTTTCTTGTGAATTATAGGACTGGAGTGTCTAAAATCAGTGAAAAGAATGTTATCAATTCAAGAGCATGGATTCAAACAGCAATCAATTATTCACAAAGAATAGAAACTAAAGCCTATGATGCAGAAAAATTAAAATCTTATTTGCCAGAATTGCGTGGTATGACAGTTCAAAAACCGGAAGTATTTCTTCCACGAATGGAAGAAATATTTGCACAGTGTGGCGTAGCATTTGTGTTGCTACCACATTTGAAAAATTCGGGTGTTAATGGAGCGGTAAAGTGGATAAATGACGAGCGAGTAGTTTTGGCAATGAATAATAGAGGACTTGCTGCAGATAAATTTTGGTTTTCGCTTTTCCATGAAATAAAACACGTATTCCAACGAAAAGTAAAAACAGTATTTGTAAGTTACAATGAGCAAGAGATGATAGAGGCTAATAATCGCTTGGAAGAGGAAGCTGATAATTTTGCTACTAACTATTTGATTCCGCCAGCTGAATTGAAGAAATTTGCACCAACAAAATACACTTCTGATGATGAAATAATAGCATTTGCAAAGGCTATTGGAATACATCCGGGCATTGTTGCAGGCAGATTGCAACACGACAAGATTATTCCTCAAAATAGATGTTCAAAACTTAAAGAAAAGATAGAATTGGATCATTTAGCCTAACATATATGAAAGAGCGTCATTTAGTGTGATGCTCTTTTTACTCCTCTTTAAATTCTCCCCAGCCTATGCTATACTAAAACTATAACTCATAAAGGAGGAACCTATGAAAAAAACAACAATCAAGCCCCTAATATTTATAATATCCCTACTACCTCTTGTATGCATACTTGTAATGAGTATTTTAAAGAATGAGAATGTATGGATGAACAACTTTATATTGGCAACTTTGATATTGGTGGTGTGTGTGACATATCAGATTTATTATATTATGAGTCTGAAGGCGAAAAAGGTAGGTGCGGCAGGTGTGATTTTTAGTGTTGCAATTGCGTGTTGGATTGTATATTTGCTTGAGGGAGTGAATGCATTTTTCTTTGGTACAGCTATCAATGAAGGTGGTTGGTTTGAGAGAGAAATGGTTACTTATTATGGATTTGAGGCGATGAAATATGATATGGGATTTTTGGGAGAATTTTTTAGCTTGTATGTCCCAATATTGCCGATTTCGTTGATATACATAATTATATATACAATATACAAAATTAAAACAAAAGCTGGCAGTATGTAGTTAGAGCCAACCTGTGACCGCAGTGCGGAAGGCGAACTTTTTCGAGGGAAGTACTGAATAGCGGCCTATAGCCGCAGAAAAAACCACCGGCTAAGCCGGTGGCCAGGATTATTATGACTGGGCTTTAAGCATGCGTGCATAGAGTCCATTAAGTTCCATAAGCTGGGAATGTGTTCCTTGTTCTTTGATTTCGCCTTCGTGAATAACCAAAATTATGTCGGCATTTTTTATGGTTGAAAGTCTGTGGGCGATGGCGATTATGGTACGTTTGCCCGCCATATTGTTGATTGCTGACTGAATTTGTCTTTCAGTTTCAACGTCCACAGAGGCAGTAGCTTCATCAAGAATGATGATAGGAGCTTGACGAAGGATGGCTCTGGCTATAGCGATACGCTGTTTTTGACCTCCAGAGAGGCGAAGACCACGCTCACCCACTTGTGTATCGTATGCCTCTGGCATATGTAAGATGTCTTCGTGTATGTTGGCGGCCTTTGCGGCTGCTACAATTTCTTCACGGCTGGCATCTGGCTTAGCATAAGCGATATTTTCTGCGATAGAGCCATTAAACAAAAATGTATCTTGTAAAACTGGAGAAATGTTTTGTCGTAAGCTTTCTAAGGTTACATCTTTAAGGTTATTGCCGTCTACGAGAATTTCGCCCTGCACAGGATCGTAGAATCTGGAAATTAATTGAGTTATTGTAGTTTTTCCGACACCTGTTGGACCTACAAGGGCAACCATCATTCCAGGTTTACATTTAAATGAAATATTTTTTAAAACAGGAACCTTGTTGCTATAGTGAAATGAAACATTTTGAAAACTTATTTCTCCTGTCACGGTACCTAAGGTCTTTGCGTTGGCCTTGTCTTCGATGGCAGAAGGTGTATCTAAAATCAAGGTAACACGCTCGGCTCCGGCTAAGGACTGCTGGAGATTTTCAAGCCAGCTTGCAAGTCCGGAAATAGGTGCGTAAAACAATGACAGATACAGTACAAATGCAACAATATCTTCAACGGACAGTTGTCCCATATATGCCAGATATCCTCCCACAAAAACTACTAAGACAGTTCCGATTGAGGAAATAAATTCTACGCTAGGATGAAACAGAGCACTGGCCTTTAGGGCGCGGAGCATTGCGCGAACTTGTTCAAAATTATTTTCGCTAACGAGCTTAGCTTCTTGGGATTCTTGCCCAAAGGATTG
Organism: Lachnospiraceae bacterium; assembly: GCA_045543455.1. Taxonomy (GTDB): domain Bacteria; phylum Bacillota; class Clostridia; order Lachnospirales; family Lachnospiraceae; genus SIG291. The sequence goes on along the minus strand of JAZQMK010000033.1, from coordinate 11,327 downwards.
AATTTCGTGAAGCCCGGACAAATTGTCTTGTAATTTAGCATTTAATTTGCCCATAATTTTTTGTGAAACCTTAAAAAATGGTCTTACTTTCTTGGCAAATATAACGCCTGAGATAAGTATTAAAGGAATCGGGCAGCAGGTAATAAGTGCCAGTTTCCAATCAATTACAAGAAGAATGGTTAATACACCCACAAAGGTTACAATGTTAGTAATCATATCGGGTATCATATGTGCATACAAAAGCTCAAAGTCTCTGGTATCATTTACAATTCTGCTCATCAAATCGCCGGTTTGTTTATCGTGAAAGAATCCTAAATCCAGACTTTGCAGTTTGGAATACATTCTGTCGCGAAGATCGCCAACCAGATACCAGGCAGCCTTGTGGGCAAGATAGTTACTGAGAAATCTAAATACGATACGCAATAGATAAAGGGCCAAAAGTATAATTGCCAGATTGCGGATTTGTTGAAGCTTTGCATCATCCATACCGCTTCCAACAATGCCAGTCATTGTAGAAAGTACCTTTGGTGCGGCAAGATTAACGCCCGTCAACAGAAGTGTTGACAAAATTGCAATAATGTAAAGTCCTTTGTAACGGGTAGCTTCTTTTGTAAGTTTCCATAGCATTTTCATTGAAACAGCTCCTTTAAAAATAGTTCTATTTACTTGTTGTTCCACATATGTCCTCTATATTCTGCATCAAATTTTGAATACATAATCTTCTGAGAGTTATAAAGGCTATAATATCCCGACAGCATATAACTTACTGCAACACCAATCAATATATAGTTAATTCCATTCATACCAAATATTTCAATACCCAGAAAAACCGAAGTGACTGGGCTGTTAGTAACGCCACAGAATAATGCTATCATACCTACGGCAGCACATATAGATGGTGAAATCCCCAAAAGATGTCCTAGTAAACATCCAAATGTAGCTCCTACAAAGAAAGAAGGCACAATTTCGCCACCCTTAAATCCCACACCAAGAGTAAGTGCAGTTAACACTAGCTTTAAGATAAATGCTTCAGCATTTACCTCACCATGCATAGTGCGTTCAATGACTTCCATTCCAGCTCCCAAATAATCCTTAGAGCCTGTTAAAAATTGTATTGCAACTATCAATATACCAAACAAAAAGATTCTCAAATATGCATTAGGCACCCATTTCTTCGTATGTTCTGACGCAGCATGCATAGTAATGCAAAATACAATACTAAGCGCAGCACATAAAATAGATATCACTACAATTTTGCCGGCGCTTATCATAGTAAAATCAGGTATATAAGCAATGGTCATAGCCTCGCTACCTATTCCAAAAAACTTGGCAATCTCTATAGCAATTAAGCTAGAACATACGCATGGAATCAATGCTGAATAATACATAATACCTACACTTACCACTTCCATTGCAAAGAAAGTAGCTGCAATAGGAGTTCCAAAAAGTGCTGCAAAACAAGCACTCATACCGCACATAACTGCCACCTGTATGTCTTTTTCATTTAAGCGAAGTACCTTGCCGATGCCATTAGCAATACTTCCGCCTATCTGCAACGCAGCTCCCTCACGGCCTGAAGAACCTCCAAATAAATGTGTGATTAAGCTACCCACAAAAATCAATGGCGCTGTCCTAAATCTAAGCTTTTCTTCTGATCTAACCGCGGCAATCACGCTATTAGTTCCGCAGTCATCATCTCTTTTAGCCACATGATACAAAAATACAATCAAAAGACCACCAAATGGCAAACCCAATATTATCATCGGATTAGCATTTCTAAAATCTGTCACAAAATGTAATCCATAGTAAAATGCTGTACCAACCAGACCTACAGTTATACCTATAATCCCTGCAATGGCAATCCATTTTAAAAAAATGAGTAACCTTTTACCATGCTTTTGTACTTCTCTATTAAAACTTTTCGTCTCACTGTTCATCTAACATATTTCTCCTCGTAGTTTTTAAATTCACTCTAGTATAAGTATTGTGGTAGATTTAGTTTAATAGGGAAATTGTGCTGTGTCAAGATTTTATATAAGTACAAGGGGGAGGATTGGGGAGGTACTAAAAATTTGATGGAATATAGAAATTATTTTTGGTATAATTAAATTTATAGAATACAAATTAAGAGCTTCGTTTATACTGGAGTTTCAGGAGGCGAAAATGGATAAATTTCAAGAACTAAAAAGTAGTTATGATAAAGTGATAAATGCAGTTTGTCAATATAATCCTAGTGCTGATAAGGTGATGATTGAAAAGTTTCTTCTATGTATCAGCTTGCGTATGTGGGCATGTAACTCGTTTTACTCAAAAGAATATGGTGAGGCAATTAGTATATTAACTGGAACAGAGTATACTATGGAACAGATTGTTACTGCTATGTCTTGTTGTGGTGAAGAAAAACGCGAAGTTCTGATACCTATTTTTTTGAAGGTAATTGATGTGCCTGCTCAGCAGAAAGAGATTATCAATTGTATCGGAGACTTTTTGGCTGCGGTTGCATTGATAAATGGAGATTTTACAATACTTGAAGCGGATTGTTGGACAAAGATAACTGATACATTAAGTGAACATTGCCTAAAGTCAACAGATGGCGATTTTAAGCCAACATTTAATCCTGATAGTCATATCACGGTGCTCAATGAGAAAGGTTATTATAAATCAGAGAAAAAAGAGCAGGAATATTTAAAAAATGATACTAAGAAAAAGTATCCGGGACTATTGGAATTTGTAAATGAAAAAGCTGCTGAAATGAATAAAGTCAATGAGGAAGATGGAATTGAAACGGTAAATGATAACATAAGTAATCTAAATGATAAAGTTGATGCGATTATTAATGCTATTAATAAGGTTGGTAAAGGAAATGATGATATGGAGCATGCAACAGTCAATACACCGGATGATAAAACATTAGAAGAATTGTTACAGGAGTTAGAAAGTCTGGTTGGTCTGGAAAAAGTAAAGAAAGATGTGCATAGTCTCTTGAACTTTATTAAGGTTGCAAAGGTTAGAAAGGAAAAGGGTTTAAAAGTACCTACAATTTCATATCACTTAGTGTTCACAGGTAATCCGGGTACCGGTAAGACAACTATCGCACGTTTGGTAGCGCAGTTGTATTATAAGATGGGGATTTTAGCAAAGGGACAGCTTGTGGAAACGGATAGAAGTGTATTGGTAGCTGGATATTTGGGACAGACAGCTATTAAGACTCAAAAGGTTATTCAGGAAGCTTTGGGTGGTGTACTCTTTATTGATGAAGCATATTCTTTGGCAGGAGAGGGAGAAGATAGTTATGGTAAAGAAGCTATTGAGACACTATTAAAAGGAATGGAAGATCACAGGGATGATTTGGTTGTAATCGTGGCAGGCTACGATGCATTAATGCATAAATTTATTGATTCCAATCCGGGACTTCGTTCACGCTTCAATAAATTTTTCCATTTCCCGGATTATGAAGGAAATGATTTGTTGAAAATATTTGAACGTTTCTGTTCAAGTAATGGATATTGTATCAGTGATGAAGTGTCAGCGAAGTTATTGGAGCAGTTTAATGCGATGTACGAAAACAGACAGGAGCATTTTGGGAATGCACGTACGGTAAGAAATATTTTTGAAACTGCAATCTGTTGTCAGGCAGATCGTATTGCAGTTTTACCAGAAATGTCGGAAGAAGATTTAGTTGTATTAACAGAGAGTGATATTCATCAAGCAGTAGAGGAGGAATTATCATGCTAGAGCAAACTTATTCCAAATGGCTTGAAAAAGAGGTAGTTGCAATTAAATATGCGCTGCTGGTTGCGTTAGAGAAACGTGACAAATTGCTTTATATAGAAGAACCTGCACTTAGAGAAGAATATATGCAGAAAATAGGTATGTATGAGGAACAGGTCTTGAAAGCGGAATTAGAAGTTAATTTAGCTGAGAAAAAGAAAATGTTAATACAGACTGCTATTAACAGACGCGAGCCAGTTGACTTAGAAGCAATAGAAAAGCAATTAGAAGAAGAACGTAAAGAACAATTAGAGCAGTTGAATCAAAACTATAAAAAAGATTCTTTGCAAAGTAATCTGTCTTATGAGGAGAGAGAGGAATTACAGAATCTCTATAAAGAGATTGTAAGAGATTTTCATCCAGAGGTTCATAAAGACCTTACAGAGTTTCAGAAGCTGTTATATAAGAGAGCATTGATGGCATATCAGAAGCAACAGGTAGAAGAAATGCGATTAGTACACGAAATGTTATACGCAAAAGATGAAGCGGAATTAACATTTGAAATACCTATTACTACTGAAGAGAATGATGGTGAGACATTAGATATTGTTGAACAATTAATGGGTGATTATTCTTTGGCAGCCAAAGTATTTGAATGTTTTGAACCATTAGAAGAAGACGGGGTTTTATTAAGTGCAAAACAGCAATACGAAGCGAGAGAACAGGGCATTTGGATGGAAATTGAGAAAATTCAGAGTAGATTCCCGTTTATCGCTAAAGCGACTTTACAGAGCGAAGAAAAAACAAAAGAGTATTTAAAAACCTTGGAAAGTCGTATGAATTTATGCAGTGAAAGTTTAATGGAATTAAACGTACAAATTACAGAAATGTTAGGAGCGTAGGGAATGTCAGAGTATATGTATCAAGAAGAAAAAGACACATTACAAGCTGGCTTTTTTCAGAAAAATGTGTTTAAGAAAAAAGGTGTACAGATAAAAGTTCTTGAAACAGCCATAGCAGGAATGAATTTTCATGTGGAAGGTGAGCAAGATGAAAAGAACCTGGATGAGTTGGTTGCGGGAACAGAACTGAAATTGTATAGGGATGCGAAGAATGAGTTTGATGAATGGGCAATAGGAGTCTATTATGGAGAAGACGATTTGCTAGGATATATAACTCGCTACAAAAATGAAACAATTGCACGTTTGATGGATTCTGGTAAAAAATTTGTTGCAATTGTGGATGCACCCCGTGAAGAGACGAATGACAAGAGACAAAGGAATGCACCGACAGAACGAGGGATTCCAATCTCAGTGTATATGGTTGAAGAGTAAACTATAGGTATAATGACAGATAAAGAATTATGTGATATAGTATAATTAACATATGATTATATGTACCGCTTATCTTTGTATGATTGCAAGGATGAGCGGTATTTTTGAAAAAGGAAGGAGCTAAATAATATGATACCTACATTGTATGAACCTTTCAGGCATTGGTCCGAAAATGGTTCTGTATATATTTTGTCTGATTTGCATTTCTATGATGAAAACTGCAAACTCATAGATCCTAATTGGCTTACACCAAAAGAGCAAATAGCAATAATTAATAGTACGGTTATGAAAAATGATACCTTTGTATGCTTAGGGGATGTTGGTAAGGCTGATTACCTAAAGGAAATTAAAGCGGAAAAGAAAATATTAATACTTGGCAACCATGATGCTAAGGGCGCATATGTGGATTATTTTGATGAAATTTATACGGGACCTATTTTTATTGCAGAGAAAATATTGCTTTCGCATGAACCGGTGCACGGACTACCTTGGTGCTTGAACATTCATGGACATGACCACAACTGCGTGGAACCATACCAAGAGAATTGCAAGCATATTAATCTGGCAACAAATGTTTGTGGATACACACCATTAAACCTTGGAAAAATAATAAAAGAAGGCGTATTGTCTGACATCCCAAGTATCCACAGAATAACAATAGATAAGGCAATAAAAAGAAAGAGAGGATAAAATGATTTGGTTTACAAGCGACTTGCATTTAGGTCATAGAGCGGCAATCAATATGTGTGAGAGAAACTTTGAAACAGTAGACGAAATGAATAAAACATTAATCAGGAATTTTAATGCTTGTGTTAAGAAAAATGATACAGTATACATTCTTGGAGATATTGCCCACAGAACGCCTGTAGAGGAAGTTAACCAGCTGATAAGCAAGTTGAATGGTCATAAGATTTTGTGTAAGGGCAATCATGATAAAAAGTATGATGAAACGCTATTTGAAGGAATCTATGATTTCTTGGAGATAGCGGTAAATGGCATAAATATATCGCTTATGCATTATCCTATGATGGAGTGGCCGAAATCCCGTCGCGGTTCATTGCACCTACACGGACATATTCATAGCAAGGGAGCTTATAATTTGCAACAGAAAAATGAAGGAATATTAAGGTATGACGTGGGCGTGGATGCAAATGGGTACTATCCGGTGTCCATTGAACAGGTTAAGACGTTTTTGGGGATGCAATAGGTGGGATGTGAATTATATAAAAAGAAATTTGGAGAAGGTAGTAAGTTAGGTGACGAAGGAATATCCGGTTCTCTTAGTTACGGGATCAAGGCAGGTAGGTAAGACAACGATGCTTTAGAAACTAATGGAAGGAACGGATAGAGGGTATGTAACACTGGATGATTTAGGTGTAAATTGAGCAAAAGTGTCATTTGTGTCAAAAATATTCAATGAAAGGGAAAAACTCCGTATTAATCATGGGGTTCAATAATTCTTGAACCAGTTTTACCAAAGATTTATCAAGTTAAAATTTCGCGGGTCCAAACTCATAATTTTGTATGTGCTGGGGATTATAAATGTGTTTGCTGCGGGAATACTGTTTTTGTTTCAAATTAAGTGAAAAATTACATTTCGAGCAAAAAGTCAACGATTCGAGCGAAATATCAAAGTTTCGAGCAAAAAGTTAACATTTCGAGCGAAATGTCAAAATGTACAATTAATGACTTGTACAACAAAGGTAAAAATCCGGTAAATATGTAAAGAAAAAGAATGACAGTACAAGGTCTTTGCCAATCAGTGTTTCAGATTATGTCCGTGCACGGGTGGAATATTACTATGTAGATAGTAGCTGTTTATTTTATATTGTCAGAAACCACTGATTCCAGAGAATGCAAAGTAGAAAAAACGAGACTAAAATAGTATGAACAACATATTTTCTTCCCATACCCACAACCACTTGCATTCTCCCACATTTCCCTATATAATACCCTTATAAAATAATATTGTTAACAACACATTCATAGGGGATAAAGCATGAATTCGGTATGTCGTGATATTTTTACTGCTATTCATAGCAGGAAATGGCTCAGCATTGAGTATCAGAATAGCAAAAAAGAGATAACTAAGTATTGGATTGGGATTAAAAGTATTAATCCTATTGATAAGTCTATGCGTGTAATAGGCTTGCATTTAGGTCTATACACAACAACTGAATTAAAGATATTTGTAGAGTCAATCCTATCATCATCGGTGATAGAGGGCTCTTATTTTGATACAGATACTGAACTTATTGAAGACATTAAATTGCATCCTATAAAGTATCAGTCAATGTTTCATAAAGTTGCAAATTTGAAAATATTAAATTATCTCATTGAATGCAATAAGTTGGATGCATTGCCATATAAGACGGATTATGCGCTTATCAATCATTTTGATGGTGAGTGGAAGGGTAAGTATAAGTTGAGTGACGAGCAATTTAAGGAGATTGTAAAGAATTTTCAATATTCCAGTACGAAAAAGAATAATACATACAAAATAAAAAGTTTGGCAGTTAATGTAATGAGTATTAATACTGAGCAAGGACTGTATGTATTGGCATATAGAAGATTATATTTAAATGTGGTTGCTAGAACATTGGAACAGGATGATGAGATTACGGTATGTACGGAATATTCTATTGATGGCAACAAGCAAAGTGTTCGTAAGTTCCTTGATGCTGAAGATTATGATTTGTTGGAAGATTTTGAAAAAAATATAGAATTAATTAAGGATAAAATAACAACTACTAATAGACATATTAAAGGTGTTGATGATATGCCATATATGATAGCTATTGGTAGGGATATTATTTTGGATTTGAACCAAGAATATAAGGCTATTCATAAGATGTATGAGGAAGATAAAGTTACAACTCCTATAAAAGCCTTCTTTGGTGAATTGTTGAAGCCTGTATGGCGAAAGAAGGATTATCCTATCGTGTTGATGAATAAGCAGATTAATCTTGACCAATTGCTTGCCATTCATAATGGTATGAAATATCCATTGGCGTATATTCAGGGACCACCTGGAACAGGAAAGACTAATACTATAGTAAATGCGATTATTACAGCATTTTTTAATGAAAAAACTGTGTTATTTACATCATATAATAATCATCCGATTGATGGTGTGTTTAACAAATTAGCGAATATTGAATACAAGAATAATTATGTTATTCCATTTCCTATTATTAGATTGGGCAATGATGAGAAAGTTTTAGAGGCACTTGATTATATAAAGACTTTGTATAATAGAACTAAAGATTTGAATATATTTGAGGCTACGCTGGATAAAAATAAAAATGATAAGATTGAGAGAACAAAGAAGCTTTCACAGTTGCTTAAAAATCATGAAGAAAAGTTAGAACTTTTGGAAAGAAAAGAGACCATAGAAAAATTATTATCTACGAATAATCATCTTTCATTGCATGCTGGATTACAAGGTGCTCAGCTTTTTAAAATAAATGAAAAGTTAAAAGAGATTGGCGATGTTACAAATGAAGAGGCGATAAAACTTGTTATGGAGGATGCCAAAGAGTTTGAAATGTATTTATATTATACATCTGCAAAGTATATCAAGCGTTTAAAGGAAGCTAAAAATCAAGATTTGATGGATATAGTTAATCATGGTGATGCAGGTGAAAAGGTAAAGAAATTCAATGAATACATAAAGAAACCTGAAAATCTAAAGAAGTTTCAAAGAATATTTCCAATTATTGCTACAACAGCTATATCGTCACACAAGCTGGGTGAACCGGATACATATTTTGATATGGTGATTATGGATGAGGCTAGTCAGGGGAACATTGCGACATCATTAGTTCCGATATTAAGAGGAAATAATTTGATGTTGGTTGGTGACCCACAGCAGTTGAATCCTGTTATTTTGTTAGATAGTTTGGATAATGCAAAACTCAGGAAAATATATAACATTACGGATGAATATGACTATGTTAAGAATTCTATTTATAAGACATTTTTAGCAAGTGATGCTGTTAGTGGTGAAATTTTGTTGAGTAGACATTATCGTTGTCATAAGGACATCATTAATTTTAATAACAAAAAGTATTATAATAATAAGCTTATTGTTGAAACACAAAGTAATGAGAAAAATCCACTTGTGTTTGTTAATGTTGCAAATAACACAACTAATTATAAAAATACCGCACCATATGAAGCGGAAGAGATAGTTGAATTTGCTAGGCTGAATAAAGATAAATCTATAGGTGTTATCACCCCGTTTGTTAATCAAAAGCAATTAATTGATAATATGCTCAAAGAAAAGGGGATAACCAATGTTGGTTGCGGTACGGTTCATGCGTTCCAAGGCGACGAAAAGGATGTGATATTATTTTCGCTTTCGTTAACTGATAAAACTGGAAAGGCTACTTATGGATGGCTTAAAAACAACAAGGAATTGATTAATGTTGCAACATCTAGAGCGAAGGAAAAACTGGTAGTTGTAGGTAGTGATAAGGAGTTGGAAAGATTGCACGACCATACTGATGATGATTTATATGAATTAGTTAATTACATAAAAACGCAAGGAAAATGCCAGGTTACACCAAGAGAAACTTCATCAAGAGCGCTAGGTGTTAAGCCTTATAGTACTGAAACAGAGACTGCATTTTTTGAAACGTTAAATCATGCGTTAGATAATGTATTGAATACAAATCAGAAGTGTGTCGTTCGTAAAGAAGTAGGTATATCTCATGTATTTCAAGATACCGAAGAGTATAATGCTTTGTTTTATACAGGTCGATTTGATTTTGTTGTATATGAAAAGTATCAAAAAATGGAAATTCCAATTTTAGCAATAGAGCTTGATGGTCGCGAACATATTGAGGATGAAATTGTAAAAGAACGTGATAGAAGAAAAGCAGAGATTTGTAGACAGCACAAATTTGAATTGATTCGTGTCGAAAATTCATACGCCAGAAGGTATCAGCATATAAAGGCTATATTGGAAAAATATTTTATGACGGTTAAGTAGTAGGAAGGTAGAAGGAGTTTGATAACTATGATAAAAGTACTTTTCGTGTGCCATGGCAGTATTTTTCAGATTTAAAAAAGCTTATAAAATGGGCGTTACCAGCACAAACGAGGTGAATTTACCACTTTTGCAGGAAGAAAAAATTAAATAGAGCTCAAACTCATAGATGGCGTTCCGGCAAATATTACTGCCTGGATGCCATTTTTATTAAAAAAACACATTGAATATTTTTGTCATAAGTGTCAAAAATATTCAATATACAATTGATTAAATACACCTTCGGGTGTATAATAATTTTGAACAAAATTGTCATTAGTGTCAAAAATATTCAATGAGGAGTTTGTCATGAACATAAAAAGAGATAAATATTTAAATGATTTAATTAACAGAATGCATAACGGAATGATTAAAGTGGTGACCGGAATCAGAAGATGCGGAAAATCATATTTGATTTTTACTATTTTTAAAAACTATCTGTTGGAGCAAGGTGTAGATGAAAAGCATATCATTTCTATTGAGTTGGACCAACGAAAAGATAAAAAGTATCGTAATCCGGATACGATTTTAGATTTTATAGAATCCTGTATTACGGATGAAGGACAGTATTATGTGTTATTGGACGAAGTGCAGTTGTTGGAAGACTTTGAAGAAGTGTTGAATTCCCTGCTGCATATTAAGAATGTGGATGTGTATGTAACCGGAAGTAACTCTAAATTTCTTTCAAAAGATGTTATTACGGAATTTAGAGGCAGGGGTGATGAGATTCATATTTACCCGTTAACTTTTAAAGAGTTCATGCAGGTATATGAAGGTGATATCTATCATGGCTGGGCAGAGTATGTTATTTACGGAGGTTTACCACTTACTGTAACTATGAAGACAGAGGAACAAAAGATTAATTATTTAACCAAGTTGTTTGAAGAAACGTATTTGATAGATATTATTGAAAGACATCGAATCGACAAAACGCAGGAGTTAGAGGATTTGGTGAATATTCTTGCGTCAGCAATCGGTTCACTTACCAATGTACCCAAGATTGAAGCGACTTTTAGAAGCGTAGTACAGTCAAGTATCAGCGGTAATACAATCAGACAGTACATTGAATATTTGGAGGATGCTTTTGTGATCAACAAAGCAAATCGTTATAATGTAAAGGGTAGAAAATATATCGGAACACCTTTGAAGTACTATTTCGAAGATGTTGGACTTCGTAATGCCAGATTAGGTTTTCGTCAAATTGAAGAGACACACATTATGGAGAATATTGTTTATAATGAGCTTAGGAG
>JAZQMK010000032.1:0-17237 GCA_045543455.1 Lachnospiraceae bacterium | reverse complement strand
AAAAATGATGTTGTCTTCCTAAGACCGCTTGGCCTCCGACTTATCGTAATCCGGACACTATTTTAGACTTTATTGAAACCAGCATTGCGGATGAAGGACAGTATTATGTTTTATTAGACGAAGTGCAGTTGTTGGAAGAATTTGAAGAGGTACTCAATTCACTGCTGCATATTAAGAATGTTGATGTCTATGTAACCGGAAGTAATTCTAAATTTCTCTCAAAAGATGTTATTACGGAATTTAGAGGTAGGGGGGATGAAATTCATATTTATCCGCTGACTTTCAAAGAATTTATGCAGGTATATAAAGGAGATGTTTATCATGGTTGGGCAGAGTATGTAATTTACGGTGGATTACCATTGACTGTAACTATGAAGACAGAAGAACAAAAGATAAATTATTTAACCAAATTGTTTGAAGAAACATATTTAGTTGATATTATTGAGAGACATCGAATCGACAAAACGCAAGAGTTGGAGGATTTGGTGAATATTCTTGCGTCAGCAATAGGTTCACTTACCAATGTACCTAAGATTGAAGCGACTTTTAAAAGCGTAGTACAGTCTAATATCAGCGGCAATACGATCAGACAATACATTGAATATTTGGAGGATGCTTTTGTTATCAACAAAGCAAATCGTTATAATGTAAAGGGTAGAAAATATATCGGAACACCTTTGAAGTACTATTTCGAAGATGTTGGACTTCGCAATGCAAGATTAGGATTTCGTCAAATTGAAGAGACACATATTATGGAAAATATTGTTTATAATGAGCTTAGAAGCCGTGGGTATTCCGTGGATGTCGGAGTTGTAGAGAAAAGGGGCGTAAACCAGGAAGGAAAAACGGAAAGAACTTATCTGGAGATTGACTTCGTAGCGAATCTCGGAAGCAAGCGTTATTACATTCAGTCTGCATTTAGTATGCCGACGGAAGAGAAAAGGTTACAAGAAAAGGCGTCACTGGTTAATGTGAATGATTCCTTTAAGAAGATAATTCTGGTTAAGGATGTTATGAATGTGACGAGAGATGAGGACGGTATTACGACTATGAGTATTTATGATTTTTTGTTGAAGGAGAATAGCTTGGAGTTGTAAAATGGTCGAAAAAAGGTTAATATGTACCAAGAAACGAAAGGAAATCCAAGTATGGTATACCACTTAAAAGTGATGAATTTAAGAGAGTACAAACTTATATATCAAGAATATCATCAAGTATAGAATCGAGTGAAAAACGATCAGGGATAGAGATGTGATGTGTGATAGTAAAAAGGAAGGTAAAGATTATGATAATACCAGAGAACAATAGTTTAAAAAACGAAATTGAGGAAATTGTAAGGTTGTGTGAAGAACTTGATGATGTTGACGGTTCGGAGTTTTCGCTACCGGCAACAGAAGAGCAAATTAATGTATTTGAAACGGATACTGGAATAGAAATTCCGGTTCTATACAAAGAATGGTTGGAGTTTACTTGTTCTTGTGATATTTTCGGGGGATTAATACGATTATTTATGCCATCAACGGACGGATATTATAATAAATTTGTTCCAGATGATTATGTTGTAATAGGAAATATGATTGGAGATGGGGAAAAAGTTTGCTTTTCTAAAAAAACTGGAAAAATAGTACGATATAATCATGGAAATATATCTGAAATGAAAGATTTTCGAAGTGTATTGAATTGGATCATAGAAAATCTGGAGGGTAATTTAGAATAATGGAAGGAACGGAAATAAATAATTTTATTAATATGGATTGGAGATTAAAAGAGTATATAGAGTAATGCGGTAAATGAAAGTAGCACAAGAAATATTATAGCATTTCAGAGTGGATTAGCAAATAATATGAAAAAACATAATTTTAACTTTTTTAACTTTACAAATAAAGTTAAAATGGATGTGTAAGGAGGGCTGCTTATGACGAACGAAGAATATAGCAAGATTATTACCGAGATTGAAACACTGCCAACAGGCGGTATTACTTATAAAAAGATAAATGGAAAAGAATATGCTTATTATCAATGGCGCGAGTATGGAAAATAACGTACCAGAAGGACGAAGGACGAAGAGTTAGAACAGCTTTCCAGACAAATTGAGCGAAGAAAAGAACTTCAAAATTTAATAAAAGACATAGATAATCAGGAAGTAAAAGAAGAAAAGAAGGCTTCTTTATTTCGATGCACAGTAAGAATTGGTGAGGACTTAGAACGTTTTGTAAAACCGGTAACAAAGTGGGTAAAACGTTAATGTTATCAGCAACTTCGTGATTATGTATATGGAGATATCCATGATAGAGTGTATATTCTGTATGGTCTTAGGAGAACAGGTAAAACGACACTGATTCGTCAATTGATATCTGAAATGGATGCATCAATGAGAAATAAAGCAGTGTTTATTCAGATACAGGATAGTAAGACCTTGGATGACGTGAATCAGGATTTAAAAGTTCTGGAAGAAAAAGGTTATCGTTATGTGTTTATCGATGAGGTTACACTGCTGAATGATTTTATCGAAGGTGCAGCATTGTTTTCTGATGTGTTTGCGGCAAGTGGCATGAAGATAGTACTTTCCGGTACAGATTCCTTGGGCTTTATGTTTACAGAGGATGAGGAGTTATATGACAGATGCATTATGTGTCACACAACATTCATTCCATATCGTGAGTTTGAAAGAGTGTTGGGGATTGTAGGTATTGATGATTTCATCCGATATGGAGGAACAATGAGCCTTGGCGGCAAACAGTATAATGATAATGCTATGATTTTTGCTACTAAGAAAAGCACGGATGAGTATGTTAATAGTGCCATTGCACGAAATATTCAGCATTCTTTGAAGAACTATAAGTATGAAGGTCATTTTCGTTCCTTACGGGATTTATATGAGAAAAATGAGTTAACAAACGCAATTAACAGAATTGTAGAGGATATGAATCATCGCTTTACTATGGAGGTATTGACTAGAGATTTTAAGTCAAATGATTTGAGAATTTCAGCAAGCAATTTACGAAAGGATAGGGAAGAACCTACAGATATTCTTAAAGTAAATGAAACATTGAAATCTTTGTTGGAAATCAAAGATAAGGAAGAACAAAAGGTTGAAATTCAAGATGCACATCGTTATGAAATAAAAGAATATTTAGACTTGCTTGACTTGACTGTGGAAATAGAAAGTAGATGGATGTCTGACTATAATCGCAGAGAATCCATAACGGCCTTTTCGCAGCCTGGTATGCGTTATTCTCAAGCAGAGACGCTAATCAAATCGCTTATGCAGGATGATATGTTCAGAGGTTTATCTTTTGAAGAGCGAAAAAGGGTAACTGAAAGAACAATAGATGAAATCAAAGGCAGAATGATGGAGGATGTGATGTATTTGAACGTGGAAGAGTATTTGAAGAAGTTGTAGGAACAAGGTAAGGAAAAGGTAAGGTTTTACTATGATAAAAGTACTATTCATCTGTCATGGCAAGAATGTGCTTTTTTAGAAAAATCCAGTAAATACAAGGGTTGTAGAGGAGAAAAAGAAAATTTTTAATACTGGTATAATACATTTTTTAAGATTTTGGGCTGTGACATGGCGGGAAAACTTAAAGGGCAAGTCTAAAGTAAGAAAGTTACTTTGGGATTGCCCTTTGTGTTTAGTAAATTGTGGATATATGGATTTCTTTTTCGATTTCCATAAAAGACTTTCCATTAAAGCAGTTAATGGAGAGAAGAGAAGATATGATATCTTTAGCGTCTGTAAGATTAGCTGGTATTTCTAATTTTGCAATGCACTGGTTATCAATATCTTTTTCAGCGGTATATATTGTGAGCCAATGAGTATCATCAGATACTTCTGGTTGAATGATATAGGTGCTGTTGTTATATGTGAACTCAATCTCATGATTATTCATTAAATAATCAATCAGTTCATCAAAGGTTATACCGGTCATTTGATTACCTCCTTGAAAAGTGATTTGTATTTTCGATAAAGAACATCGGAATGATACAATTCTACTGGTTTGTTGCTGCGAATGCCATCTTCATAGTAATGAACATGAAGATATTTTTTTCCTTGGTGCATACCATAATCAATGTCAAATTGTGGAATGCGGTCTGCTCCGAAGACTCTTAATTGGTCAAAAGTGCCATCTTTTCTGTAGATGACATATGATGTTCCAGGGGTGTTAGAACGTTCAGGAAGACTCATACTTGCTTTTTCGTCTTTAGGAGCTAACACCTTTATTCCATCAATATAATCAATGGTGTCCCATTTGTGCGGAGTGCTAAAGCCTCCGCTTTCAAGAAATGAACCTCTGCTACCCATTTTTAACACGCTCCTTCCATCTCTGAGAGAAGCTAGGATAGTACATAACGTTTGTCATTTCATTCAATTCAGGAACTTCTCTACCACATACGACTAAAGTGGATGGATTCTTCTGCGCAATTAACTCTTCAACGCCTTTAAAGAAAATCTTTTTAGCGTATGTACTAGATTTACATCCATTAGTAGTAATTGCAATAGAACTGTCAGTTGGTAATCCGTCAAAGCACCATTCAAAGTCTTCTTCCAGACACCAAGATGCGACAGGAATTACATTAAATCCATTCTGTTGAAGATAATATGCAAGTACACGATTGCGTGTACAGTTCCAAATACGCTGTGCAGGAAGTAATTCTGGATACATAGAATAATCCGTAGCAATAATTCCAGCAAACTTTTTGAGATTGGAGAAACTTTTTTCGGGATGATTCCAAAACGGTTCAAATAATGGGTCATCGATAAAAAAGTCTACCCAATGTTCTTCTGGGTGAGCAATTCCAGTACGCTCGTTAAAACTGATTACGTTAAATGGAATGGCTTGTGTTGCTTCCAATTGTGGCATTTTGTAGTTACCAACGAGTTCGGCGTTGTGCCAGTAATAAGTGCGAAAAATATCATATTTCGCTTTTCCTGTTTTTAACATATTTACCTCTTTCTACCACATTTTTCCGTGGATTTTATGCTTGTTTGTAGTTGCATTTTTTCCATGGATATGATATAAAAAGGTATGTGAATTATGGGATATAAAATATCCATGGAACGAGCATCGTATGAATTGCGCCAACAATTTATATGGTGCTTTTTCTTTTTCTTCGACAATCAATTGAATCACCTCCTAAGCTACTTCGAAGAGTTCTAGTAATTGTATTTCATACTCAGTGTAATTGTCTTTGCCAAATCGTAACCATTTTTGATAATAATCAAAAGCGTTAAGTGCAGCACTTACACTGATTTGAAAAACCTCTGTTATAGTGTGTGGATTTATCTCGCCGCGCATATTGTGGATTAATGGTGGTGGAGCTAATGCATATTTTGCAAAGAAGTTTGCCTCGGCTTCTTCTGAAGGTCCGTCTTGTGTGTGACCGAGAAGAAAATGTGCAATTTCATGCATTATAGTATTTTTGACTCTACCGTAACTGCGACAATTATCGTTATAGTAAATGGTATATGAACCATCACTTCCAGGTACCGAATAACCATCAATACTTGTTTTTAGACTAAGTTCCTTTGCACGTTCGCTAAGTGCGGAATAAGGAATAATAGTTATTCCAAGTGTGATAGCAATTTCAAAGGGATTAATGGGAATGCCTCTGATTTTATAATAAATGAAGTTGTCAATTACAACTTGTTTTATGTATTCGTATGTTTCATCTTTGAGTCGCAAGTACAAGTCCTCCTTATTTTTTGTGGGTTAATAAACTTATTAATTCAAGTCTTTCAGTTTCTGATAAATCTCCTGCGTTACGTGCGATTAATGTTTTTGCTAGTGCAATATCCTCATCTTTATCTGTTGTTTCGCCTACGCCTAAAAGATAATCAGTAGTAGTATCCAATGCAGTTGCAATCTTTGCTAAGTTTACACCTCGTGGAATACGGTCGCCATTTACATAGTGGGATACAGCGGATTCTGTTATGTTGGCTTTAATTGACAAATCTTTTTGGGAAATCCCCCTTTCTGTTAACAATTCAGATATTCTTTTGCCTATCTTATTTGCCATAGTGCGTCCTCCTTTAGTTTTTTTGTGTAGTTTTCATGTTCTCACTGAAATAATAAGGCGAAATTATCATTTTGTCAAGTACGAAACAATATTTTGTGAAAATAAAGTGGAGAAAACACAAAATATTGTGCTGTTTAACGAATGTGGATATTACATTAAAGTGATAATTGTGATAATTTTTAAGTGTTGTAAAAGAAATTTTATTATAGATTAAGTAGATACAATTATAATAAAAAACAGTGGAGGCAAAATATACTGGGGCGTTTTTTCTATGGAAAAATGATGTGGATGACGATATAATACTTAATATAAGGAAGGTGAGTGTGTTGTTTAATTCATTAGAAGAGTATATAGAATCTGCAAATGCAGATATATATGATTTTAAGTTTCAGTTTGATGAAAAAATGTATATGGATATAGAAAAATATTGTGAATATAGAAAATGTCATAATCCATATGATAGTAATAATATTAGAAGATTATATTCATACAAAATGACACCGGATGTTGTGTCATTTGATTGCGATGGAACTATAAGTGCTCCAAGCAATTATATTGAACAGGAGAAGATTTGCTTTTTAGCACGAATGGTCTATAGAACATTATGGGGTTGGAGCGATAAAAAGGAAGATACCAATTTAGTATATAGATATGCAAAGTGTGATTTTGAAAACATACAAATGGGTCCAGAAACAATGAATACTCTTGCAATAACTATTATTAATGCAGTAAGAAATAGTGAGGAGTTTGGAAAAAGTAGTACAGTTTGGCAAGAATATTTGAAAGATGTTTTTCCAGATAAGAAAAATTGTTCCAAAGTAAGGGTTAGTAATGCATATGTAGATTGGTTACTATGCAAAAAAACAGAGAGGGTTTGTATATTTTTGGAAAAATACAATAAATCAGCGCTATTAGTAAGTACGATTGGTAATTTCGTGTTAGTTCCAGCATACTTTAATCCAATGCGTGGTTGTGATGCAGGCATAAACGACTATTGGGATCGTTCATTAAAAGAATTAAAAAATAAATGCAATCTTGTATATAAAAGTAGATGGAATACGATTAAAATTGAATGGAACAATAAGTGGTTCAATAAATATATTAACTTCTTTTTTTTATGGGAGTATGTTGATGAAAAAGGGGAATCAATTGTAATTTCTAATGATAAATATATTGATAATATAGAGAATAGAATTCATAGAAGAAGTTATTTCATGCTTGGAATGATTAAATTAGCAAATATGCTTAGAGAAAATAGTGAATACGATATTTTAAAAGAGGAAGTGTTTGAGAAAGAAGATATTATTTATTCGGGGTATGAGGAAGTGTTTGAGGCGATGGAAAATTGTGCAAAGAGAAAGGGATTCATTAAAAAGATAGAAGTTGTGATAGAATGTCTTCGTGAACAACTAGAAAGCGCCGATTAGTAGTAGGATTTCCCTTTTACTACTATTTCTACTACTAACACCTAGTCACAACTTGCAAAAATATGCTATAATTCTTGATAAATGAAAGTGTGTATAACGCACTTTCATTTATATGCTTACTTAACAACCAAACAACAATTTAACCATAACCCCGGAATATCCTGCAAAACTGGGCAATTTAAGGAGTTTGATAACTATGATAAAAATACTATTCATCTGCCACGGCAACATTTGTCGTTCGCCAATGGCTCAATATGTTATGCAGGACCTGGTTAACAAAGCAGGTCTGGCACATTATTTTATAATCGATTCGGCTGCTACAAGCAGAGAAGAAATCGGTAATGGTGTGCATTATGGAACGAGACAAAAATTAAGAGAAGTTGGAGTGCCTTGTGGAGAACATAGGGCTGTACAAATTACAAAAAAAGATTATAATATATATGACTATCTTATAGTTATGGATAGTAATAATGTGCGTAATCTTATGCGAATAATAGGAGATGACCCAGAGGGCAAGGTCAGTATGTTGCTTGATTTTGCAGGAGAAAATGGGAAGTCTATTGCAGATCCTTGGTATACAGGCAATTTTGATGCTACCTATAGGGATGTGTTAAAGGGCTGTGAGGCTTTATTAGAGCATTTGAAGGATGAAGGACTCATTTAAAAAGGAGATACAATATTTATGAAGATTTTTATTTCACATTCGTCCAAAGAGGCGGATGTGGCAAATGAACTTTGTGCCGGTATTGAAAGCAGAGGTAATCAGTGTTTTATAGCACCAAGAGATATTCGTTCGGGATTTCCTTATGCAGAGGAAATTGCTAATGGTATTGATAGCTCGGATGCGGTGCTGTTGGTATTGTCTAATGAGGCAAATCGTTCACCACATGTACTTAGAGAAGTGGAGCGAGCGGTTACTAAAAATATTCCAATATTGGTGTACACTCTTGAGGAGGTTCAGCTTACTAAGTCAATGGAATATTTCCTGATGACACATCAGTGGATGTTTGCTGGTAGAGATAGCTATGAAGATGTTATAAATAGCGTTGAAAATATTAAGGACAGTTCTGCAACGCCAGTGGCGCCTGCCACTATGGGTAATGCCTTCCCTAAGAAAAAATCGGGTAAAAAGCTTGGATTTATAATTGGTGGCATAGTGGCGGCAGTAGCTATATTAGCTATTGCTATAGTGGCTGTTATTGGATTGCAGGATAAGTCACCAAAGGATGATGGCAATGGTGATATTGTGTCCAATGAAAATGCTACGACTAAGGAAAATTCATCAAGTCAGAGTGCGACTAAGGAGCAGACGACACAGGGTCCTACAGCTAATGAAGATGAAGATGGTATACAGCTTGGCGATACTGTTGTTATGGGTAAATATAATGGTGAAGAGATTTACTGGAATGTAATAAAGATTTCTGAGGATGGCAAGTCGGCAGTGGTGGTTGCAAGGGATGTCCTTACGGTAAAGGCTTATGATGCGGCAGAAAGTGGCAGATATAATTATAAAGACAATGTAAGCTACTATTCTTCTGATTCGGAGGCTGAGACTGATATGGAGCTACAGGCATTTGTAAGAGGTGACAGTAGCTGGATTAATTCTAATATTCGTACATGGCTTAATTCTGACAAAATAAATGTGGTTTATGAAGGACAGGTGCCGGCATCATCAGCAATGGCTGACGGTAAAAATGGTTACAATAATGAAGCCGGATTTTTAAAAAGTTTTAATGAAGAAGAGTTAAATGCCATTTTGGTAACAACTGTTGAAACTAAAGAAAATGCCCTTAATGAAGGTGGAATAATGATAACAGAGGATAAGGTGTTCTTGTTGTCTAAGGATGAGCTTGAATGGTTTAAGCAGGCAGATGTATCTTTGCTTGCAAAGCCAACAGCATCGGCTATTAGTAAAAATGAGACTTTCTGGTATAAGGACTACTGTTTGGATTTTGGAGTGGAGACTATGATGTGGTGGTTGAGAGAACCGGTACTGACTTCTTCTTCAAAATGCTATCTGGTGGGCAATGGATACTATGAAAATAATATTTATGAATGGGAAGTTGGCGTGGAAAGTTTTGGTATACGTCCAGCTATGACTATTGATTTAACTGCCCAGTGTATAAAAGAGGTGAAATAAAGAATGTACTTTGTGCATTCTTTTTTTCTTTGCTAATATTGTGAAAAAATAGAATGTGTGGTAGAATATGTATAAACAAAATCGGAATTCAATCTAATATAATATGACACTGGAGGTGTGGGCTATGTTTGATAATGCAGAAGGTGTACTGCAAGGTATATTTCATTATATGAATCTTTTGATAGGTGAAAAGGATTTTAATAAGACTATACGTATTCTTACAGATTTGGGAAGAGTTTTGGTTAATTCGGATAGAGCATCTTTTTGGTATTGGGATAGAGAGCATAAGCAATACTGGACCCTTGCCAGTTCGGGAACTGATAAGATTACTGTTGCAGAAGGCAGTGGTATTATTGGTGCATCCATTAAGGCTAATGAAGTTGTTATAATCAATGATCCGTATGGAGATGAGAGATTTAACAGAGAGGTTGATAAAAGTACCGGCTATGTTACTAAGTCTATTTTATGTATGCCTGTAACTAATGAAGATGGGAAGGTTATAGGAGCTTATCAGGCGATTAATAAAATTGGCACTGATGGCTTTGATGATTCTGATGTCAGCAGACTTGCTTTGGCAGCAGTATACAGTGGTAAGATGTTAGAGACTCATCTTCTACAGACTGTCAGCCGTGTTGACAGGCTTACAGGTCTTAAGAACAGACATATTTTTGAAAATGCGTACAGAGAAGCTATTGTGGATGATGAAAGACAGCTTTGCTTTATTATGTGCGATATTGATTTCTTTAAAAAGGTTAATGATAATTATGGTCACAATGGCGGTGATGCAGTTCTTGTTAATGTTGCAAAGATTTTAAGGGGATGTGTCGGCAGTGATGGAATTGTTATACGTTGGGGTGGAGAAGAATTTCTTGTGATGTTGTATGAGGGCGATTTGGAAAATGCTATAATTATGGCGGAATTAATAAGAAGAAAAGTAGAAACAGCTATGCATACATATAATGACCAGTTTATTAAGGTGACTATGTCGCTAGGTGTGGTTAAGGTTGATGAAGAACTTCCTCCTGATGAAAATGTTAAAAAAGCAGATGAAAAGCTTTATTTGGCTAAGGCTAACGGTCGTAATCAGGTGGTTTATTAATAGACAGTAAAAACTGTAGAAATGAGAGGTATATATGGCAGAAGGCAAAACTGTATTTTTGAGCTATAGCTCCAGTGATGCTC
The DNA here is from genome assembly GCA_045543455.1 of Lachnospiraceae bacterium. Classification (GTDB taxonomy): domain Bacteria; phylum Bacillota; class Clostridia; order Lachnospirales; family Lachnospiraceae; genus SIG291. The sequence continues at coordinate 6,467 of JAZQMK010000032.1, read as the reverse complement.
TGTTTGTTCAAAATATTGTTGCGATGCTGGAAGAGATGGGCATTTCCTATTGGAAGGCTCCGGAGATGATTCCGGCAGGCTCTAATTATGCCAGAGAGATACCAAAAGCAATTAAGGAATGTAAGATATTTTTACTGGTTGTATCTAAGGCTGCACAGGCTTCTATATGGGTGGAAAAGGAGTTGGACAGCGCTATTAACAGCCGAAAGATTATTGTTCCTATTAAGATTGATGATGAACCTTTAAGTGAGGTTTATAAATTCTATTTAAATAATGTGCAGATGATTTCATTTAATGAAGAACGTACCAAGGTTATGAAGTTTGTACAGGAGCAATTAGAAGGTATTGTTGGAGTTAGAAGGACGACGATTTATGATGAAGCAGAGTCCAATAACGGTGATGAATATTTAAAAGAAAATATAAGGCGGAAAAATGCACTTACTCATAATAAGGCACCGGAAGAATGTAAGGTTTGTAAGGGTGCTTTGAAAGAAATTTCAAGAGGTGTTTATGAGTGCGTGAATTGTGGTACGGAAAATTATGATTATTTTCAGACTGTAAAAAGGTACTTGCAAAAGCATGGAGCGACCAATGCGGTTATTATTGAAAGAGAAACAGGTGTTCCAAGAAAAGTTATTGATACTTTTGTGAAGGAAGATTATTTGACACAGATTAATAATAACAGATGGTAGAAAGGATATTTATGGAAAAAATTATCTGGGTAATTGGCAATAAAAGAGAAGATATGATAGATGCCCAAAGAAGTATTAATTCTACCGGGTCTATGAAGGCTGTGTGTATATTGTCTGTAGCTGCCCTTCATAGTGTTTTTGAACAGGGTCGTTTGCCTTCATTGATTATTTTAGATTATGAGATGTCGGTGGAAGAGCAATTTGAGACATTGCAGTTAATTAAGACTATAGGCAGTCTGGCTGAAATTCCATTGTTTTTTATGACTGGGGCTTCTTCGGAAGAGGCTTTAGAAGAGTGCTATGAAAAAGGTGCCATAAGTATTATTAAAAAACCATTTTCTAAGAGCGGTATAAGCCGTATTGAGCATATGGCATGGCAGTTTGATGTGGTTAAGAATTCAGAAGATAATATAGAACGACAGGCATATGAGATTGCTGCTGCAAAAGAGATTAAAAGACTTAATGATCAGCTTAAGATACGTAATGATTTTCTTAAGATGGTATTTGGAAAATATTTTTCAGATGAGGTTATGGAAAATATTTTAAATAAACCAGATGGGGCATCCATTGGTGGCGAAAGAATGGAAATGACCGTAATGATGGCGGATTTAAGAGGCTTTACAGCTACTGCCCAGAGTATGCCTTCTGATAATATGATGGACCTTTTGAATTATTATTTTGGTAAGATGACAGATGTTATTACTAAATATAAGGGTACTGTGATTGAGTTTTTGGGAGATGGTATTTTAGCTGTATTTGGCGCACCTATTTATCAGAATACTCATACGGAAAGCGCCATAGCGGCAGGTATTTGTATGCAAAATGCAATGTCTGATGTTAATGATTATTGCAGAAAGAAGGGCTATGAGCTGTTAGATATGGGTATTGGCATCCATAGAGGGCAGGTTTTTATCGGTAATATCGGTTCTGAAAAGGTTATGCGCTACAATGTTATTGGCAGTGTTGTAAATGAGTGCTCAAGAATTGAAAGCTATAGTGTAGGAGGTCAGGTGCTTGTATCAGCTTCAACTGTTGCAAAGCTGACTTGTCCATATACCTTAGGAGAAAGGCTTGAAATTAAGGCGAAGGGCGTTAGGGAGCCTATTTATGTTTCACAGGTGCTAGGTCTTGGTGGCGATTTTGCATGCGAGATTGTGCCTAATGAAGAACTTAAGCTTTATAATGTTAAAGAAAATATTGTATTTGAAATGTATGTAATTTCTGGCAAGTTTATAAGTGATAAACCAATTAAAACTAAGGTAAAGGCGCTTTCTTATAAAAATGCAATTGTGGAATTTACGGATATACATGAACTTGAAAAATATATGGATGTTAAATTGGTGGCTAGAACAGCTTTAGGAACTATGCTGTTTGAAGAGGTGTATGCAAAGATAACAGCAGTTGTGTGTGAGGCTATTAAATTACATTTTACTCATACAAATGGCGAATTTCAGTATCTGATTGAGCAGCTAAGCAGGGAAGGTGACGGTGATTAAAATGATTCCTGAAAGGACAGATTTTTTAATTGTTTCCTGTGATGAAAATGATATTTTAAATGAATTTGATTATGATAAGAAATATGTGATTATTTATGCTATAGGTCCTAATAAGGTAAATGTACGCTTTTTGAGTAATTCAAAATCTGTGCGGGCGATTGAGTTTTTGGGGTATATTATGCCTAAAAGTACTCTTATTAAAGGTGATTATAAGGATGCTTTGGGTGTTATTTCAAAGGTTTTGTTTAATGCGGTTGTAACAGAGGATGAGTTAGCAAATGAGCTAGCATTTTTTGAAAGAGCCATTTCTTCTTACATTAATGAGGTTGATGTAGTGGAGGCTTCTAATTTTGCAGATACTCATAAGGAATGGATTACAGGCCTTAATAAATATGTGAAAAAGAGGGTTTCCTGGGCCTTTGTAAAGAGCACGGATATTGTACCTGAAGGTGAAATTTTTGAGATTCGTTCCCTTGAAAATGAGTCAGGAAAGACTCTTAAAGCTTTAGACGACCTTTATATTATGATAGGCTGTAAAGGCGAAATCTATGAGATTACCAGGGAAAAGTTTGAAAATACCTACGAAGCTACTGATGAATTGCTGGATATATTTTTACAAATGTTTGAATTTTTACCTGAAATTAGAACTGTAAAGGATGATCAGTTTATACCCATTGATGATAAGGCTAAGATGTGTTATTCGTCTCAAAAAAGTGCTATTTATGCCAGTGTTTTAGAGAGACGTACGAAGGTTTTTCAAAATGACGGCAGTGGCGATTATTTTCTTGGAGAAGCCGGTGATTATATGGTTGTAAGATGTGACGATTTATATGATGTTTATATTATTCAAAGAGAAATTTTTGATAGAACTTACCAGGAGTTAGAATTATGACATTTCAACAGATGAAGTATATTATGAAGGTTGCGCAATGTGGCTCTATTGCTGAAGCAGCAAGGCAACTTTTTATTGCTCAGCCAAGTCTTTCGGCAGCAGTAAAAGAAGTGGAAAATGAATACGGAATAGAGATTTTTTATCGAAATAAAAAAGGTATTGTGTTAACTGAAGCGGGCGTTGAATTTCTGTCCTATTTAAAACAAATTAATGAGCAAATGGAATTAATGGATGACAGATATAGCAAAGCTAAAGAGCGTAAAAAGCTTTGTGCGATTTCTACGCAGCATTATGCATTTGCAGTTAACGCATTTTCAGAATTGGTAAAAAAACTTGATACGGACCAGTATGAATTTACATTACGAGAAACAAGAACCTATGAAATAATTGAAGATGTGGCTAATTTTAGAAGTGATTTGGGTATAATATATCTTAGTGATTTTAATGAAAAAGTTATTAAGAAGCTTTTAAAGGATAATCAGCTTACCTTTGTTCCGCTTTTTGTAGCTATGCCACATGTGTTTATAAGCTGTAAGCATCCACTTGCTAATAAAGCTATAATAAGGCTTGAGGAATTAGAGCCGTACCCATTCTTGGCCTTTGAGCAGGGCGTTAATAATTCCTTTTATTTTTCCGAGGAATTGTGTAGCACGTGGGAATTTAAGAAGAAGATAAATGTAAGTGACAGAGCGACCTTGTTTAATCTTTTGATTGGTGCAAATGGTTATACAATATGTAGTGGGGTTCTTAATTCGGATTTAAATGGCAATGATATTAAGGCAGTAAGACTTGATGTTAATGAAAATATGTGCATAGGCTATATTAAAAATGAGTCTGCATTTTTAAGTGGTATGGCTAAAGAATATATTGAGGAACTTAAAAAGATTATTGTTGACAACGGATATAGTTTAGAACTATAGATAAGACATTTTAAAAACTTGTTTTCTATATCAATGATTTGTAGTATAATTTAGAAAAAATACAAAGAGGTAATGATAATGGAGATTAGCAAAGTTTTTGAAAAGAAGAAGCCGGTATTGTCTTTTGAGATATTTCCACCAAAAAGAGATACTGCAATTAGCAATATAGATGATACTTTAAAGGTGTTAAGTGATTTGAATCCGGATTTTATAAGTGTTACCTTTGGAGCTGGTGGAAGTACGGTTAACAATCTTACAGTTGAACTTTCTAAGAAGATTAAGCATGAATATGGAATTGAACCATTGGTGCATTTAACCTGTCTTAATTATTCTAAGGATGAGATTTTAAGAATTCTTGATGAGTTAGACAAGCACGATATACATAATATTTTGGCTTTAAGAGGTGACCATAACCCTAATTATGAGCCAAAGAAGGAATTTAATTATGCTACTGATTTGGTGAAGTTTATCAAGGAACAAAAGGGTAATTTCCATGTAAGTGGTGCATGCTATCCGGAATGTCATCTTGAATCTAAGGACAGAATTGATGATATTAAGCATTTGAAGGAAAAAGTAAATGCAGGTGCTAATCATTTGATTTCGCAGCTGTTTTTGGATAATGAAGTATTTTACAGATTTGTTGAAAATGCCAGAGTAGCAGAGATTAATGTGCCAATTGAAGCTGGTATTATGCCTGTTGTAAATAAGGCTCAGATTGAAAGAATGGTTAATTTATGTGGAGCATCTCTTCCAGATAAATTTAGAAAAATTATTGACAAATTTGAAGGTGAAGCCTTGTACGAAGCAGGAATGGTATATGCAGTTAATCAGATAGTTGAGCTTATTGCAAATGGTGTTGATGGTATTCATGTGTATACAATGAATAATCCTAAGGTGGCTAAAAGAATCTGTGACACAATCAAATATTTTGTATAATAGAATAAATTTATGGGACAATAAGATTGAAGTGCAACTGTGCTTCAATCTTTTTTTAGGAGGATTTGTATGAATCAGGACAGTATTAATTTACTTAAAGAATGTAATGCAGGTTGTAAATCGGCAGTAAACAGTTTACATCAGATAAAGGGCTATACAAAGGAAGAAAGACTTATTAAGCTTATTGATAAATATACAAAAAAATATGAGGATATAGGTGATAAGATTCATGATGTTTTGAATCGACAGGGAGAATCAGAAAAGGACCCACAAACTATAAGTAAAGCATTTGCAACAGCAGGAACAGAGATGAAGCTGATGTTTAACAGTGATGAGGATAATATAACAAAGCTTTTGCTTGACGGCTGTAATATGGCTGTAAAATCAGTTAGTGAATATGTAAATAAGTATAAGGAAGCGGATAATGACAGCATAAATATGGCAAATGATTTAATTGATCTTGCAGTTGATTTTATTAAAGACTTGGAAAAGTAATAAAAGATATGGCAAATTTATTTTGAATATGCTACAATACTTTCTATAAGAATTAAGGAAGTGGACATATGATAAAAATTTTTGCAGACAGCACATGTGATTTAGGAAAAGATTTGATTGAAGCCAATGATATAACAATTATTCCTTTGTTTATAGAGTTAGGCGAGACATCTTATCTTGATGGCGAACAGATAAGCTCAGATGATATTTATAAATGGTCAGATGAGAATAAGGCTACACCAAAGACAGCATGTCGTTCCATAAGTGATACAGTGGATGCCTTTAAAAAGGTTTTAGACAATGGCGATGAGATTATTGTATTTTCTATATCCTCTGAAATTTCAGGTACTAATAACGTTATGCGACTTGCAGCGCAGGAGCTTGAAGCTGAGGACAGGGTTAGTGTAATAGACTCTAGAAGTCTTTCTACAGGTATTGGTTTACAGATATTAAAGGTATGTGAGTGTATTAATATGGGTATGGCAAGAGCTGATATAGTAGCTCTTATTAATGAAATGATACCTAAGGTTAGAGCAAGCTTTGTGGTAGATACTCTTACTTACCTTCATAGAGGAGGAAGATGTAGCTCTACTGTGGCTTTATTTGGTAATGCACTTTCTTTAAAGCCTAAGATTATTGTAAAAGATGGTAAAATGGAAGCTACTACCAAGTATAGAGGTAAGCAGGACAAGGTTATTTTAAAATATGCTAAGGAATTGGAAAATAATCTGTTAAAGGCTGATAAGAAAAGAGTGTTTATAACAAGCTCAGGACATTGCGATGATGCAATAAGCTTAGTAAAGGAATATATAGAAGGTCTTAATTATTTTGAAGAAATTTATGTTACAAGAGCCGGTGGCGTAATATCAAGCCACTGTGGACCAGGAACTTTAGGCGTATTATATGTTGCAGATTCTAGCGAGGCATCATATTAGAAATATTTTGAAATATTAAAAAAGAGAAGTACTTCACAGTGAACTACTTCTCTTTTTGTTTTATTTACTAATGCTATATAATTCTATTATTGTATCGTCGT
>JAZQMK010000031.1:0-18699 GCA_045543455.1 Lachnospiraceae bacterium | reverse complement strand
TTCACACCACTTTATAAAATCATATAACAGATTATCACTACATTTCATTACATTTGCAGTAACATTATCATAATCATTACCACATTTCTCGCACACATATCCATCAATATGATGTGGGTCAACTGTAAGCATTGTAAAATTAAATGGACCTTCCTCTGATGCCATATTACTTAATTCCTTTTTAGCAATTTCATAAAGCTTAGCATCTTCGTATCCCCACCACACAAAATAATCATCAGGTATATAACCTGCTTTTCTTGCTTCATACAAGTCAAACACCTTGTAATTACCATGTGTTTCAAAATATGTCTTACGACCGCCAAATTCACCATCTGAACCACATAAGAACATTTGTCGGTATCCGTTTTTCGCAAGTACATCACCTAAGGTTGTGATACCTGACATAAACTTACCCTGGGAAAGCATTGTATTAGCCTCTGTATCAAGACTATATGGAACACCACTTGTAGTTCCAAATAAAGCACCCATAGTAATACCTGTTCCATATGTAGAGTGGAAGCCACCCAACTTATCCGTATCTGAAAATGAAATATTATTATTGGCAAGCTGTGTAAGATGTGGAATATAATTTTCCGACTGTATACCGCCATCTAACGCCGAAGCATATGTAGTTTCAAGACTTTCAATGTAAATATATATAAGGTTCTTTTTTTCACCCTTTACACTAATATTTACCGAATTCGGGTCAACATAATATTCTTCATATATCTTAGTTTCAGCTATACTTGTTTTAAAATATCCTACCACATCAAAGCAGCTATTTACATAAAATATTGCTGCAAAAAATGCTACTACAGCACCTACAGACACCATTCTTTGAATAACTAATTTAATCTTTGCAAACTTTTGCAAAGCCTTTATTCTGTCTGCTACAATAAATACTATAATTATTCCAACCGCTATCAAAACAGGTGGAAGACAGCTCTTTAAAGCTGCATTTACAACATCTGAACTAGTTCCCTTAACAGTAAGTGTTAAAGTACTTATAAGCTCATTAAGACCAACACCATAAGTATTATCTACCCATTTACATACTACAATAATAAGTACTGACACTAAATAAACAAGGCCAACGCATATATACCAGCCAACAGGCATTTTTGTACCTTTATCCTTAGCTTTATTCGCATTTTTGTCGCTATTAATTGCAGCCTTTACTTTATCAGCTTTTTCAATAACCTTATTAGCATCTTCCTTAACCACCTGGGTAAATGCCATTCTTTCATCTTTTAAATCCTTACTTCTCCAAGCACTGTCGGTATTAACACTATTGATAATACCTGCAATTCTTATGAAGAATACGACAAGATTGAATAACGGCAACAGCGCCACAACCCACCAATGCTTACGGTAATAATCACGTATATCCGGCGTTTTTCGCAAGAACATCAGAGTGGATATAAAATAGAAATAACCAATCACTATGTACATACCCATTATTATGGCTGTAGCAAATATAATTGCTTTTCCTGAATAATTCATTACTAAAAGACATATTAAAGCCAAATACCATATCATTCTTGGAAATGCAAATGTATGGTCATACACTAATGTCTTTATATTAATATCCTTGAAAAATCTTCTTAAACTAAACTTTTTGGCACTGAACATCTTGGCAACTTCAAGACTTCCTCTTTGCCAACGTTGTCTTTGTGTATATAACTTATTAACACCTTCAATAGGGTCTACAAAATAAATTGCATCCTCGCACACTTCAACTCTTTCATCATAGAAATATTTCATCTGGAAAGTAATCTGTGTATCCTCACAAATTGTATCAGTATTATACATTTGCGACTTTAAAACAGCCGACTTTCTAAACGCTGAAAAAGCACCTGAAAGCGTATACACACTATTATTTTCAGATGCATAACTTCTACCTGCAAGGAATGCCTGCGCATATTCCATAAACTCTAACTTACGCAAAAGTCTTGGAAAAAAGCCTTTATATGCTTCTATCTGTTCTGGAACAATAAGAATTGCACCAGTCATGCAATTAAGATCAGGATTCATCTCAAATTTTTCAACCATATTATTTAAGGCTGATTTTTCAAGCATACCATCACTATCAAGATTAATAATATATTTTCCTGAGCTGTTATATAATGCCAAATTTAGAGCTTTTGACTTACCCTGCTTAGCATTTAACCACTGCATTCTTAGCTCTGGAAATAATTCCTGACATTCTGCAAAAATAGAGAAGCTGTCATCTTTACCTTGATTATTTACCAAAAATATTCTTATTTTATCATTAGGATATCTACAATTTTTTATGGACTCTATACAGCCTTTTAGTGTCTGCTCCGAATTATACACCGGTATAATAAGGGATATCTCCGGATATTCTCTAATCTTACCTACTTTTGCTTTTTTCTTTTTAAAATGTCGCTTTATAAGTAAGATTACACTACCTAATGCAGGTATGATTTCCATTATTACCGGAATGATAATCCACGCAGCCCAAAACACTATTGAGTTAAGCAGACGGTTTATTATTATCATAACTAAATTTACCTACTTTCATACGTATAATATGTGGTTTAGTAAACACATAGAAATACAACACAACCGTCAGTACATAGAAGAAAATTCTTCCCACAAAGGTATGTGCAATAAAATATGCATCTGTTCCAATAAAATGAATTGTTTCACAAATAACTATAATTCTTAAGGCATTACTTACCAAAATATAGGCAACCCCTAAAAATCCAACCACAATTCTCTCATATACACTGTACACGCGAAAAAACACCAACAATGAAATAAATGCTATTATTTCAATAATTCCCGAACATTCCAAATCAATCTGTAAGCTCATAGAACCTGTTGATGTATTTATAAATATAATTCCATATTTCAAATATGCCACAAATGTATTAGTTATATTGCCAAATATGCCGGCAAGGGCAGCTACACATCTTGCCAACGGCATCTCTAGCACCTTATTCAAAGTTGAAAATAAGATTATAAATAAGCCCATTGCTCCAACCATATAATTCCAAAATTCCAGCTTTGCTCTTTTTAATGCATTTAGCACATATAGCCATATCGCTACTATAACAACAATAAATATCGGATTCATTAGGCCACCACCTTACAGCGTCTGCGCTTTAACAACCATGCCAATACTGTTGCTCCTGCAATACCTGTAGCCACTGCACCTAACGCACCTGATGAAGCACCTGCAATAGAAAGCCACTGCTGACCAATTCTTCCGAATTGAGCTTCAATCAATTGAAAATCATCAGCTTCAATAGTTGTACCACTATGATATGATAAAAATTCTGCTACTTGCTCAAGATCAATATAAAATTCCATCTCATCATTCATTTCGCCAACTGTCACATGAAGCTTACCAAAAAACTGCTCATGAGATTCAAGCTGTGAAATATTAGTAACTGATTTTGTACCATATCCTTCTCTTGTATCAGCAATATAAAATTCATATTTGCCATCTTCAAGATTCTTAAGCTGCGGATTCCAATCTATAGTTCCATCCTCAGCAACTGCAACAAGTCTTGGATATAAATTCCATGTCATATCGCTATTATATTCTCTCTTACCATTAAAGCAGATAGATATAGCACTACCAAATTCGCCACCTTCTTCATTAAGATGTGCTAACATTGATGATATAACATGTCCATATAAAATACCATTTTCTGTATATAATGCACCTTCACCGTCAGGAGAATCTGTCTGTGTACCTTCAGTTGCATACTGAATTAGTGTATGTGGATATGCATTCCAGTCACCATACATTCCATCATATACTATTCCTGAAAAATCTCCAGCTGTACCACTAAAACCATTTTCCGCCTGAAGATTCATAACACCTGACACAAATGGTTCTTCCATATATAATCCAAATGCAATACTGTCATTCCATAAAGGTAACTGACTTGTAGGAATTGCAATTTCCCATTCATTACCAAAATATGATGCACTGGCTCCTGCAATACCTGTTACGCTTCCACCATTAGCCGCTGAAACCTGGAAAGTAATTTGTCTTCCCGTATCTGTAGTTATTGCGTATCTTCCGTTAGCAGCCTGTCCTGCTCCGGAAGCATTACCATCTTCACCATCTTTTAAATAAATATATACATAATCTCCATCAAATACCACTGCTGTCTCGCTTAGACATTCATATTCATGATATTCACAGCTTGCATCTGTAGTAGAAACAGCTGCCCAATCATCATATTTTCCATCTATAACAATGCCATCATATGATGGAATAACTACTGCTGGTGCAACATATTCAGGTATATCTGCTGCAGAAATTGTTACGCCTGCAAATGTTATAGTATAATCATCCTCAACCATAGGTAATGCACATTCTACTGCATATACACCCTTGTTATTCTGATTAGCTGTACTTGAGTAATTCATCTCTACGCCTGGTACAACCCATGTATCCTTAATATTTGCAATCTGTAAGTATGCTGTACTTCCACTTGCATACTCTACCTGCATATTTTGCCATAAATATGTAGTATCCCATTCTGTTGAAACCAAACCCTCAAAGCACAAATATACAACACTTCCATCTGCACTCTTTGTTATCTTAAAGCTCTCAACCTTTTCACTATTGACTGCCTGCGATGTCATCGCACTCCACTCTGATGCATTACCATCAACTACTATTCCTTGTGAAGCTACAGTAGTCTCATCAGCTTTTATAACTGTCATCTTACCAAAAACAACAGTTGCTATATATATAATGCATATCAGCATTGCTAATATTCTCTTCTTCATTTTCATTATTATCATCCTTCCGTGGTTAAACAACCTTTGTTATAATGTATGTTCTCAATGGTGTTTCTGCAATTTCCAGCTTTTCAAAAGGAATATTTTCTAAAGCCATCTTATCATCCATCTCGTAAAATAATACTTCACCAAGTCTTTCTATACTTGTATCCTGTTCAAAACCGGATCTGTCATTGAGATAGCACAAATTATAATTGTCTATAACTTCCTCTATAGTACTTTTGATATATCTCGTCCTTGAGATATCATGCCTGTCTCCTGTAAATTTTACATATATGCCAACTTCAACAGTGTGACCATGAGCATGCTCTCTAGAGTCATCATTACTATGCATAATGGAAATACATTTTCTAAAACAATACGTTTTCATTACAATCGCCTTTCTTCACTGTTTTATGCCATATTTCAACAATTTTATTCTAATTAGTATATCGGTTAAAGTCAACCGTTTTTATAGCTTTTATCGGTAGTCTTTTTATATGTTTTTTAGTGTACTAAAGCAAAAAAGTGATAACACAATACATTATAATAGATATTTTGTTACATTCCTTTTGAATTGTTTGATAATTTCCTCGTCTCATTTCAGTACTTTAGTACTATTTTGAATTACAAAAAAGAAGAATTCACACAGAATTCTTCTTGTAATAAGCTACTAAAATAATTTCTTAATTGAACCAAATAAGTTTGCTGCCTTATCAACTGATACTTTAGCCTTAATTGCATCAACAATCTTATCTACTACATCATCTGGAAGGTCAACTCCTGCAACCTTTTCTACTGTCTTAATAGGATCTTCTTTAAAGCTTGAAACTAATGCTTCATCTTTAGTTACCTTCTCAACGATTTCTTCAATTTTTTCTTTGAAATCCATAATTTAGCCTCCTGTATACAATATGTAATTCTGGTAACTTTATTATACAACATTTACAGCCATTTTGCAATATATGATTGCAAATGAAATAGTACTTTCGACACACTTATATGAAATTAATAATAATAACCAGACTAATTTATATACATACAACCAATTACTGTTGCTTTCTTGTATTTTACCAGTTGTAAAAAATCCATAGGCAGTATATTTCTAGCATCTATACTCCTGCCTTTTTCATCTGCAATGCCACTATTATAGTATCTGTAGACACCTTTATCATTAATCCCGGCAATATAATGCATACACAGGGTACCTTTCCATTTCAAAAGAACTATTACACTGTCCGCCTTATTAGAATTACTTACGAAATGTTTTTTACCAAATGCAAGTTTTACTTTTATACCTTTTCTTTTTAAGTAACGTTTTATTGCAAATGGTCTTACACCCAGTAATCCAAAGAAATTCAAACCTCTACATGCTATAATATCATCCTTAACCTGCAAAAACTTTTCTTCAAAGCCCTTATGTCGCATAATATTATAACTGGCAATAACTCCACAGCCATTATCCGCTATATTACCTTTTCCAAAGGAAATATTCTTCATAGGAATATTTTCCACTATAAATCCATCATTTTGTTCATTTATAAACATAATTACTTTTCCGTTTTAAATAACTTTCTTACACCAAGCAAAACTATACCTATTATAGCTACTACTGTTGCTATCAAAATAGCAGCCACACATCCTGGTGCATCATCTGCTGCTTCTGCTATAGATTCCATCGCATTTTCCATAACATCATCTGCATTTTCCAATGACTTGCCTATAGTATCCATTACATCTTCTACAACAGCTATATCTCCTTCATCCACTGATACTAGCACATCTGTTGCAACGTCTACTGTAGCATCCACCACATCCATTGTAGATGTTTCATAAACTTTTTTATTATTTTCTTCCATATTCTTAAGTCCTTTCTTCCTATCTTACAAAGCTTTCATCCGGATATGAATATTCGCCTCTATAATTAGAGCCATTATAATGTGGATATTTTACCGGCTTATATGCATTTTCCATAAAGCCATCATTTTGTGTATAAATATACATATTATAGTAATCCCACACTACAATTTCATCTCTTGCATCACCAGTAAGGTCTATTGCTTCCGCACACATAGTCGGATGTCCGTCGTCTGGAAATACTACACAACGATTAGCATAACCATCAATCATTCCACCACGTTGTACATTTGCATTAAGCAATATTAAATCAGTACCATTACCATCCCAATTAACAGGTGTAAGCATATTGCCATTAAGTTCATTTTCAAATTCCCAGATTGGATTACCTTTTGAATCATACAAATATACAATTCCCTGATGTCCCCAATAATTAACAACAGCTATCTCAAAACCTTTGTTATCAGGGCAATAATTAGCAACACTTACTCTTTGTGCATGACCTATATCATCACGCATAATTATATTACCATTGTAATCGCCTATAAAAAATCCTTCCGAACCTGATACACAGGCAAAATGACCTTCATCACTGTCAGCCATAAAGCGCCCTGATACAATTTCATCAGTATGGTCATAATCAATAGGGTATGTCCACATAACATTACCATTATGATCTAAAAGAGTATAACCGCACAACAGTTCATCATAGCCATCTCCATTAATATCGCAGGCATACGGAAAATGTCCCGTATTCTTAGTACTTCTGTACCACCACATAAGTTCCAGATTACTATTAAGGGCATATACTCTGCAATAACGGTCCTTAATCAATATATCTGTAGGTCTGTCGTTACCTGAAAAATTACAAATTCTTATACCGTCAGCATTTATTCTGTCAAAAGGATACACACCATTTACAACTCCAATTATATTTGTATCATTTGGATCTGCAAGTGGCATCTTCGCCTTTTTCTTAACTTCTCCGGTTCTGCCGTCCAATATCATAATTTCAAAATTTTTAGCAGTTATAACCTCATCTATTCCATCACCATCAATGTCATACACCTGCAAAGGATAGTCTGCTGATATTTTTCCATGGTCATAATCCGTTGAAGGCTCTCCCTTTTGCCATAAAATATTACCATCAAGATCTATGGCCGTAATACAGCTAATATGACTGCAATCATCTCTTCTTACTCTCTTTTGACCCTGTGCCAAAACTATATACCACTTATCACCTCCGGTAAGATGTCCAAATCTCACCTGTCTTCCTGTACCAAAATCCTTTAAATCAATCTTTTTATAAAGCTTCATTTTAGGATGTTTTTCCTGCTCATTAATGAGGTTAATTTCATATGCTCTAGTTTCTTCTTTTATCTTATCAAAAATAAGCTCGTCCACCCATACATTTACATTACTAAATTGTGTTGGTCTTGTAGCAGTAATAGCGATTTTACCGCATCGTCCCATATCCTTATGAGTAGCACTAAACATTGCTTTATCATTTATATAACAGGTTGCAGTATCAGCCTTACACTCTACCTTTAACTCATAAAAATCATCACAATTGTAAACAAAGTCACAGCTGGCAATAACTTCATCAACCTGCTTATGTCTATAAATCAATTTCAATTTATTATCTTCTAATACAAGCACATAAAGATTAAGCGAATTAATGCAAGCAAAACCAATACCTGCGCTTCCTAAAGTACTAAACATCCTTAACTTTGCACTAAAAGTATAATCATGCCATTTATCACTGCCTGCCATTAATATTGGATGAGTCTTATGTGGCTTATTATCAATTACTCTTATCTGCTCCATATAATGAACGCCATCATCTTCGGTAATAATCCAAGAAGCACCTGAGCCATTATATGTATAATTGCATACCATATCTACCCAGTTGCCACTATAGCCTTCATTTATAACATGATGATACTCTCCCATAGCTGTGTGATTTTTATCATACGGAAATTCCCCTATTTTAAATCCTTTAAAATCATCAAAAAACAATCTGGTAGTTCTGTTCATACTTAGCCCCCCATAATATTATTGTATGTATCACAAATATCATCATACCATTGGAACAAATTATCCTGCATTTTAAAAAGTTCATCATTAAAGCCATTCTTAGCAATTGCTTCCATATCAAATGACAAATCTCCTAAAGCCTTTGCCCCAACAAGATAAGAATTATTTTTAAACCCATGTATTTTAACACAATAATTCTTAAAGTCATTTGCAGCTACACATCCCTTCAACTCATCCTTTATGGTAAGCATCGTATAATCCTTTAAAATCTCTAAACACAAATCCTTATCCTCACCACAATTTTTCAAAGCCTCTGCCCTATCAAGTTTTGAAATACTTCCATACACTTTATCAAACATATACATCTTCCTCCTGTTCTACAATTTTAAATATCACCATAAATTATACCACAATTATTTAAAAAATAAAAGAGTAGTGTGTAAAAATACACTCTACTCTTCCACATATGCCATCTGATATGATTTTTTACCTAATTCTAATTCATAATAGATTTTTTCTTTCTCTTCCGGCAAGGACTTGTAATAGTTACTTTCCTTAAATTCTTTCATAGTTTCATTAATAGCTGCTATAATATATTTCTTATCAGGGTCATCCTTTCTAATTCCTGATACGGCTAAGAATTGTATATCCTCAACTTCTTTTTTAGTCTTAGCCAAAGATAATTGCTTTTCTAAGCTTTCTCTTTTTATATCCGCCTTTACGGCACTAATATACAACTTCTTATTATAGCGCTTTAAAAACTGCATTTCTTTAAATGTCAATTCTTTTCCTGCTTCTAATTTTTCACGAAGCTTTTTCTCCTGCTTTTGTACTTCTTTAGGATCATCAGCGTCCACACCCAAAGTAAGCTTACCAATAAATTCCTCTAAAGAAAGCTTATTTCCACTATTATTTACACTAATATTCATAGTCATCCTCCTTAAAGGTAATTTTACTTACTCTTTATATCGGAAATAACTCCAAATCTCTTTAGCATCAGTATTTTCATCAACCACAATTTCCTTTACTACTTTACCTGTTTCTCCACCCAAAATATATATTCGGTCTGATAAACGGACAGCTTCTTCAATATCATGGGTTATAAAAATGGTTGACAGCTTAATTTTTTTCATAACTGACAGATACCAGTCATGAATTTTTGATTTAGTTATGGCATCCAAGGCACTAAATGGTTCATCTAACAAAGCTAATTTTTCACTTGCCAAATAGGTTCGTAAAAATGCTACCCTTTGTCTCATTCCACCTGATAGCTGTGCAGGATATTTATCCCACACAGCATCAAGACCAAATTCTTTCAAATGCTCTTTAGCCAGCTTAAAAGCCTCTGCCTTTTTCATACCTTTTACCACTAAACCTAATGCCACATTTTCAACAACCTTTTTGTGTTCTAAAAGCAAGTCCTTTTGTAACATATAGCTAATTCTACCCGGTTTATTGGTAATATCCTGTTCTCCAAGAAAAACTTTTCCACCATCCGGTTCCACAATGCCTGCCAATATATTAAATAATGTAGTCTTTCCACTGCCACTTTCACCTATAAGTGAAACTATTTCGCCTTCCATTAAATGTATGTTTATGTTTTCAAGAACAGACTTACCATCGTAGCTTTTACTTATATTTTCAGTTCTTAATATAGTCATTACTAAATCCTTTTCCTGACAAATTTTTACCGGTCAATTGATTGTCATAAAGCCATTTGTAAAATTTATTCCAGCGTTCTTCGTCAATTACGCCCCATTCTTTTTCATCGGCAATATACTGCTTACTTACCCACTCCTGAGACTGATATACTAGTTCTTTTGAGCTTCTTAAAGAGCCTGTTTCGTCACTATTTATAAGAATATCTGCTGCCTCTTTTGGATTATTAGCAGCATATTCATAACCTTTTTTTGTAGCTGCCATAAATGCCTTAGCATCTTTTTCGTTTTCCTTAAGATATGTATTATTAGCAACTATTACAGGCGTATAATAATCGAGTTCTTCGCAAATATCTGAAAATCCCCAGTATGCATAATCAAGACCTGTAAGCTTAGCATTTATACCGCTCCATCCATAAAAAATCCACACTGCATCTGTCTGCTTTGCCTTTAGAGCTGCTGCTTCATTGGTAATAGCATTTGGAATCAAATTAACCTTACTAAAGTCAGCTCCTTCCTTAGCCATAACATACTTTATCATTGCCTGTTCCACAGGCGAATCCCAAGTAGCATAAGTCTTTCCTTCCAAACCTTTCGGAGATTCCATTCCTTCTCCTGCTCTTGCAAGAATACCTGATGTATTGTGCTGTAAAATACCTGCAACAACAGTAACATCATATGGTGTGTCTGAATCTAACGAAGCTGCAAATGTGTCCTGTGCATCTATGGCAAATTGTGCCCTGCCACTAGAGCACATAGCTGTAGCACCACCTTCAGGTGGTTGAACAATCTTCACATCAAAGCCTGCCTCTTTATAATATCCCTTTTCTAAAGCCACATACAAACCTGTATGATTAGTATTTGGTGTCCAATCAAGGCAGAATACAATCTCTTTTAAATCTTCATTCTTATTTTTATTGCAGGCTGCCAGTATACATAGCGAAAGCAATAAAAGAACTACTAACTTACTCTTTTTATTCATAATTTTAACATTCCTTTACTCATTAATTTTTGTATATTTTTCCCATGGCAATACCCATTTTCTTATAATCTCAACAAGCTTCATCAACAAAAGACTAATTATCACAATAACAAATATTACTGCAAACATTCTGTCAAATGCATAAGCTTTTTTCACTCTGGTCATATATACACCTAAACCTTCAAAGCCACCAAGCCATTCAGCTATTAATGCACCTACAACAGCATAAGATACCGATATCTTAAGTCCTGCAAAAAAATGTGATAAAGCTCCCGGGAATTTAATATACTTAAATATTTTTACACGTCCTGCTCCCATTGACTTTAGCATATTAATCTGGTCCTTATCCGCATTTTTATACCCGTCTAACAACCCTACTGTAATTGGGAAAAATGTCGTCAATACCACTAAAGTCACCTTAGGTGCCATACCAAAGCCCATCCATAAAACCAAAAGGGGCGCTATGGCAACTGTTGGAACAGTCTGGGTAATAATCAATATAGGATAAAATGCTCTATATAAAATCTTGCAATTATCCATCAATGTTGCAACAGCAAACGCTAGTATAATGCCTATAAACAAGCCTAAAAAAGCCTCTTTTAAAGTCACCGTCAAATGCTTTACTATAAGATCTGCATCTTCAATCAAAGCCTTTATTACATTTACAGGTGATGGCAGCATATATGCAGGAACAAGCTCACATACACACACAAGTTGCCAAATAAGCAAAATACTAACAAATGCAACAATAGCCGGCACACTATTTATGATGCTTTGAAACTTTCTTTTCAATGCTAAGCACTTCTCCTTCCGGCTTATACGAAATTTTCACATAAGAGCTGACACTCTTACAACCTGCTTTAATAGCCACTAGCTGACAATTCTTTACAACCTCCATTAGAGTATCATAATCACCCTCAATTGCAGTTTCACATGGTCCAACATAATAACTAAGTCCAGTAGACTTAATATAATCAATAACCTCATCAACCACTCTTATAACTTCTTCCTCTCCTAAAACTCCAGGTAAAACCTGAATTGCAACACTTGCTTCCATATTTTGCTCCTTTCCTAAATAACTTGCGTTAGCAAGTTATATATTGACTTGTGCTAACAAGTTATATATTGACTTGCGTTAGCAAGTTATAATTGACTCGCTGACGCAAGTCAGCAAGTCATATGCACAGCACCGCTTTATAGGTATAAAAAAACTCCTTAAGTACCTTAAATACCTAAAGAGCCTGTATATGTATAGTCTACACTTACACTCCCTACGGCGGTATGAACCGCATCAGGTTAACGGGTCCAGCTCTATGCTGTCTCAGCCGCGCACGCGACACCCCGGGTACTGTGTTATAATCTTATTAAATTGTTTTTGGAATTCCAAATGTATAGTAACAAATATTTATTTTTTTGTCAAGCAACTATTTGATAAATTGATATTTTATACCAAGCTAGTCTTTTTTAACACTTGATTTGAAGCTGCACCTAAGCCAAATGTAAATAACAGCCCACCGAACAAACATAAGACAACATTTATTATTGTTGAATTAAGTGGTGTAATTAGTGAAACCATCATAAATAATAACATTCCGCCACCTAATGAACCACACAACGCCAACCATGCCTTTTGTTTTGAAGCAATGCTTATAAGCACAAAAATAGGTACAAACACTAACATAAGTAATATTTTCGCCAACATACACATAAGTATATTAAGCCCGTTAAGTCCCATAAGTTCAAAAGATAAACCAGCAATTGCACCACCTAATAATGCACCAAAAAAATATGCAATCAAAAGCAAAGTACCACATATAAATCCTACTAATGTTTTCGATATAACATAATTCCATTTTTTAGCTCTAACTGTAAAAAGATTCTTTGCAAATCCACTTCTAAAATCATCTGTAATAAACAAACATATAAAAACGGCTACTGCCATAAACATCATATTGATATTGCACATTCCCATTACATCTATGCCACCCATAGCTTCACCGTTTTCTGTAGGTAGTGTTCCTATTGATTGCCAAGTATTTTCAGGTCCTTCCATAATAGTCTCTTCACCTGTTTGAGGATTCACAGATACTGAACCATCCATCATTGACATCATAACTGTAATAAGCACCGGAATCACTAATGCACAAGCAACTATAATATAAAAATATTTTGTCTTAATCATTCTCTTAAAATCAACCTTTAACATACTTTTCATTTTAGTTGCCCTCCTTCATCAAATCTATGTAAAATTCTTCAAGACCTATCTTGTCAGTCATAATTTCTGTAATGCAAATACCATTTTCGTAAAGATATACTACAATTTCTTCTGGTGTAGTCATATCGTATATTCTAAGATATCCTGCTTCATCTTCTTCTACCCTGGAATATTTACAGCCTAAAAGCATCTTACTTCTATTCATTTCTTCTGATTTTAATGCCACATATGTACGGCAGCTTGCATCAAGCTCACTAGCGGTCATTTCCTTTATCATTTTTCCATGTCTTATGATTCCATAATGAGTTGCCACCTTTTGAAGTTCTCCTAAAAGATGGGAAGATACTATAATACTACGTTTTTTGTCTTTAATAATATCAAGAAATACCTCTCTCATAATTCTCATTCCGTCTGCATCAAGACCATTTAACGGCTCATCCAAGACTAACAAAGTAGGATTACCAAGTAACGCCATAGCTATACCCACTCTTTGTTTCATACCAAGAGAACAATTCTTATATTTATTACCTGCTGCACCTTCCATTCTTACCATTTTAAGTATCTTAATCACTTCATTTTTAGCATCAGCAATATCTAAATTACTTGCCTGAAGCATCATATTATCCCATACTGTAAGAGAAGAAAAACACCCTGGTGCTTCAATCAAAACACCCATTTTTCCTCTTATTTGTGCATCAGTACATTCTTTATCATACAATTTAATTGAGCCACCACTGCTTGGAATAAGTCCACAAATCATTTTCTCTGTAGTTGATTTTCCAGAACCATTTTCACCTATAAAACCATATATAGCACCCATAGGGACAGTCATATTAAGTCCGCATACAGCTTGCTTTTCTCCAAAATTTTTCGATAAATTTCTTATTTCTACTGCATTCATCCTATTGCCTCCTTAATATACATCACTTTTAGAAAGTATTTTTGTTCCAAGCACATTGTAAATTACTGCCCATGCAACTGACACAACTATACATACAAACAAAGTTTTTACATCGCTTATAAGGCAGGCATTAACCGACGAACCATACAAAAACATATTAAGAAATGCTGTTGGAAGAGATAAATTTTCTACTACGGCAGCCACCCCAATAATAAGAATTCCTGTTCCAAAGAAAAAGCTTGCCCCAATAGATACACCAAAATATCTTCTCAAAATAACATTAAGAAATGTATATAGGCTTGCCCAACCAATACTCATAATCATTTTTCCAATAATTGCTAATATAAGAGAAGCCACATTTACTTTAAAAGAATATCCGGCAATACCACCACCTGCTATGCCTCCAATAAGATATGTAATACACATACATGCCATAGCGAATGCACAAACTATACTCTTTGACATCATATAATCCTGCTTTTTAGCATGAGTTGTAAATAACTGTTTAACATACCCACTTCTATAATCATGTCCAATAAAAATTGAAACCATAATACCACCAAATATAAATACCATATTCATATTTGCATAATCTGCAATACTTCTAACCACATACAGTGGCTCAGTAGCCGCAATTATCTGCCAAACATTAGAATATAAAGGAGTCATAGTATTACCATTTTGGTCCGGCATCATTGTCATAGCTGATACCATCGCAGGAATAATTGCTGCAATAACAAGAAATATGTAAAACATAGGTGTATGAAACAAACGATAAAAATCCACACCAAGCATTCCTTTTAATCGTTTTGCAAAACTTGGAGCCTCAAATCTAAGTTCTTTCTTTTCCTGCATCTTAACCTACCTCCTTTTGTGACATAAGTTCAATATAATATTCCTCTAAACCAATCTTATTTTTCTTCATTTCACTGACAATATGGCCTTCTTTCATAAGACAATCTACAATTGCTTTTGTGTCTTCTACATCATACACACGAATATATTCATCTTCTTTTCTTACATCAAAAAATTTCTTAGAAAGAACTTCTTTTGCTCCATCTAAATCTTTTGTTTTCAAGGATACAAAAACCTGTGCTCTTTCATCCATTTCTTTGGCAGATAATTCCATAATCATCTTACCTTGGCGAATAATTCCATAATGAGTTGCAATTTTTTCAAGTTCACCAAGAATATGAGATGAAATCAAAACTGTACATCCATAATTTTTTGTGATATCAACAAGAATTTCTCTCATAATTCTCATTCCATCAGTATCAAGCCCATTAATTGGCTCATCTAAAATAAGCAAAGCCGGCTCTCCAAGTAGTGCCATTGCAATACCAATTCTTTGCTTCATACCAAGAGAACATTTCTTAAATTTGAGATTTGCTGAATCTTCCATTCTTACGATTTTAAGTACTCTTCTTATCTCTTCATCACGGTTTTCAAGTCCCAAATTGATTGCCTGCATCATAAGATTCTGATACACACTTGAGCCTGGAAAACAACCTGGATTTTCAATCAGAGCGCCCACTCGTACTCTAACACCTGGATCTTGATAATCCTTACCAAACAATTTAATTTCACCATCTTCTGGCACAAGATGTCCACAAATCAACTTTTCAGTTGTAGATTTACCAGAACCATTTTCACCAATAAAACCATAAATTGCCCCTACTGGAACAGTCATACAAAGCTTGTCAACTGCATACATTCCACGAAAACTCTTTGAAAGATTTCTTATTTCTATCGCATTCATCTGTTTTTCTCCTTTTCATTTATAGCATCGGTGCAAAAATTCTTACCACCGACCTAATAAATCTTTGTAAAAGATTTATCTTAAGATTTTCCTGCTTAATCTCAATAGATTTATCCAATGTATCAACTATATCTGTTTTCAAAGCTTCAATAGCTTTACATTTATACATCCATACGCCATTTTCAAAATGGTGTACAAGACTTCTATAATCCAGATTAATCGTTCCAATCATTGCAATTTCATCATCAGCTATATAACTCTTAGCATGAACAAATCCACTTTCATATTCGTATATTCTTACTCCATTTTCTATTAATCTGTGATAAAAACTTTGAGTCATACCAAATACAATCTTTTTATCTGGTATATGTGGAACTATAATTCTTACATCTACACCTCTTAAAGCCGCATTTTCCAAACTAGTACATAAATCATTATCAATGATAAGGTATGGTGTTGTTATATATACGTATTTAACCGTACTATTTAACATATTCTGAATAACACTTTTTCCTACTCGCCTATCATAAAGAGGATGTGGACCGTCACCAAAAGGTATAACATAGCCAGATTCAGTAATTTTTACATCAAGAGGATATAAATCTTCCCTTTGCTTTGGAATCTTCTTTACATTAATCCCAAAATCTACCAAAAATAACTTTGTAAGCTCCCACACGCCTTCACCTTCAAGACGAATTCCCGTATCCTTCCAATGGCCAAACTTTACTATTTCATTGATATATTCATCAGCAATATTTACACCACCTGTATATGCCACTTTTCCATCAATTACAGTTATTTTCCTATGGCTTCTATTATTAAATTCACTATCAGCATTGCCTTTAAGCCTTGAAAATGGAGTTGCTTCAATTCCGTAGTTCTTTAATTGCTTATAATAATCACCTGGCAAAGTCATCATACAACCAATATCATCATATAAAACCTTTACCTCAACACCTTTTTTAGCCTTTGTCTTTAATATTTCTAATATTGAATTCCAAAACTTACCTTCTTCAATAATGAAATATTCCATATATATAAATTTTTCAGCCTTTTCAAGATCTTCTAACATTGCCACAAACATTTCTTCACCAAGAGAAAAATATTCTTGCTTAGTATTAGTAAATAAATGTGTATCTGCTATGTTCATCAACATTTTCGCCTGACTTGCCGCTACTGGATTCTCCTCTTCTAACTTTTTTAACAGTATTGCGTCGTCTTTCTTATAAGAATTATCCTTCAAAGCATTCAAACGTTTTATATACTTCTTTTGTAGCTTTCTTGAATAAAACATAAAATAAAGCATAAAGCCGGCAATTGGCACAATCAACAGAAATAATAACCACGGCACTTTGTAATCCGGGTTATCATCTGATGCAATTATATTAATAACGCAAAAAATCTCCGTATCATATGCTGCAAGGTAAAAATATGGTACAAAATAACACAGTGCAATAACAATTCCAACCACTGCACATACCTCAAACACCGTAATCATTACGGCTATTATATACCTTACCGGAATATAATTAACTTCTCTTTCTACCGTTTTACCATTAACATCATATACTATCGTCTTTTTCATATTTCCTCACTAATCTCATTTGCCAATTCAAGTATTCTTGAAGTATATTTTTCCTTAGTTCTATTAAAAACATTAAGATAAATAGGGTATGCAAGCACCATACCCACAAGACCAACCAACCCTAACAATACACCTAATATAATTGTAAATATCGAAGCTCCTATTACTTGAACAGAAAGACATACGCCCAATCCAAATAGCAAAAATCCTCCTATACCTGCACAAAGTGACTCTACTACTCCAGAGTTTTCAACCTTAGCATCAAGCCTTTTAAGTTCTTCAAATCTATCCTCACTCTGTGGCATATAACGTTTTCTTATATTCTGTATCTCTGCATTTTCCTTAGCAGAATACTTATAAATAAATGTATTTTCCTGTTGCATCCTATTTATCACCTGAAAGTCTTTTCTTTGCTTCTTCAACTGTTTCGCCTTCTTTTGCAAAAAGCTTTTCTACACACTTGTCGCTTACCTTGTTAAATCCGTCTACTACTCCATTTTCGATTTTCTTGTAACCTTCCACTACTCCTGTTTCAATTTTCTTGTAGCCTTCTACTACAGCCTTTTCAATTTTTTCATTTGCTTCTACTAATTTTGACATTTTTAAATCTCCTTTTTTTAATTTTGTAACTTGATTATAATAATCAATTGTTTGTAGAATTTTTAAGAAATGTTAAAGTTATGTTAAATACGGGGAATTTTCCTTGAAAAATAAGGATTTTTTGATATTTGATTGATGGATTACACCACTTTGACACCATTTATAGGTATGATACCTTCAGGATTTTCATTTGCTCCACTTTCGAATTTACTCATTTCAGATACAAGCATATCGTCCGTGACGTGGCAATAGAGATTCATTGTCAGTTGGATTGTAGAATGTCCTAAGATAATCTGCAATGTCTTTGGGTTCATGCCCCTCTCTATGCACCTTGT